>JBGTIL010000637.1:0-27865 GCA_041745695.1 Chitinophagaceae bacterium
GACCGATTCTGTACTGATCCGCGACAGTAATACGACTGACATAGAAACCATGAAAAAAATTAATTAAAACACCACCATGAGAAAGATCATATGTAGTTTTTTATGCATAGCCCTGCTGCAGGCATGTAATCCGAGTAACAATAATCCGGGCGAAGGCGGTACTGTCAACGACGGCTTTTCCGGGGCAGGCGATGCCAACGGTGGCTTGTCTGATACGTCTAACCTGGTGACCGATACGGCAGGTAAAGAGTTGCAACGGGTAGACCTGGAAAAACGTGACAGCAGTAACAAACCTTAAGCTACATAGCTGAAGGGCGAGAAGAAATGCTTATCTCCCGAACAGTGTGCGGAGGTTGCTTGATTTGTAGGTTGTAAGCGCCCGCCATTAAACTGTTTCAGTATCGGGAATGGGGGCCTGCTGCACAACAGGGTCTATTTTCTGGCTTCTCTTCTCAATGATCCGAATCACTTTCAGCGAGATCACCAGCCATAAAAATCCGAGTGCAAAGCCCGCCATTACATCACTGTAATAATGTTTACGCAGGTAAATTCTGCTGGCACCGATGAGGAAGATCCAGGAAATAAGTAAAAAGATAAGCGCCCATTTCCATGGTTTGTTCCTGAATGAATGGTAAACGATGTAGGCCAGCAGTCCGTAAAAAGTAATGCTCATCAATGCATGCCCACTGGGGAAACTGAAATTCTTCGCTTCTTCAAGTAATTGGTCAGACGGACGCTGGCGGCCAAAAAAATTCTTCAAACCAAACATCAGCAGGAAGCTGCTCACACCGATGGCCGGAACCTTAATGGAATACCACCTGTGTTTTTTCAACAGGTAGAAGCCTATTAATAACAGGTTAGCAGGGATAAGAAATTCGTGGCTGCCAAAAAAAGTGATGAAGTTGAGAACAGAGGTGTTGGTGTCGTTGATGTGCGGTTTGAGCCAGGCGAACACACGCGTATCCATTTCTTCGTTCTCCAGCAGAAAGATCCGGCGGGTAATGAATACGAAAATGGTTAGAGAGATGAAGAATACTACCAGGATGGCCAGCATTTCCACCGAAAGCAATGCTAAAGCAGCCCAAAATTTTTTTACTTTTTTCGAAACCCGTCTAAACATTATATTGGTTTTGCAAACAGAACGTTCCTGCCCAACTCCCCATAAACAAGGCAGGAAGGCAACTGAACAATACCGGTACAAGTTAAGTTATCAGGCATAAAGTAACTGGCAGTTGGTGCAATAAAAACTGCTGCGCGGGGTGAGTCCTGTAAACTTTTTAGTAAGCCGTACTTTGCAGTCGGGACACCAGGCGCGGCGGTGTACACAGTACTTTTTACGACGGGTGCCTTCAATTTCCCAGCGATAGAAGTCGAAGCTGTAGTTGCGCGCCTCGGCTACCAACGCTTTAATTTGTTTGGATGTGAGTGCACCCACTTTACTCTCCGGATGCATCTTCATCCGGAACAGGGTTTCATTTTTTATAACGTTGCCCACGCCTGTAAACAGGGTTTGATCCATAAGGGCGTCGCAAAGCATCTGGTCGTTGCGTTGTTGCCTCAAACTCTTTTGTGCTGCCGCTGCATTCCAGCAATCCTGCATAATATCCGTCGTCCAGTCGTACAGTGGGTCCATATCGGTACCCTCCAGGATCCTGGCTGCGCAGTTGTAGTTATTCCACTCGCCATTTGAAAGTTCCAGAGCAAGTTTTGGTGTTTTTTCGGGATGTTTGGAGTCGAGAAAGTAATTGCCAAACATGAGGTAGTGGATCCGCACAGTGCAATCTTCAAAAATAATCAGGATGTGCTTGCCCCAGGTTTTGATATCCGTAATCGTTTGACCGGTGAGCCGGTCCATATCAATCTTTTGTGTACCATATGCACTCCTCACTGTAGCCCCGATAAATTTATGGGCTTCTTCTTTCAGCACTATCAATCCTGGTCCTTCCATAAAGCACTTGCGGTGCAATTTTCATGCAGCACTAAATTGATTGAAACGGTAAGATGGGTTAGAAGCCCTTTTTACAGCCAGCCTTTTCTTTTGAACCAGGTATAAATTACAGCAGTGATCACCATCATAACGACGAGTACGGCAGGGTATCCCCATGTTTTAGATAACTCAGGCATAAACTCGAAGTTCATTCCATAAATACCCACTATAAAAGTGAGGGGCATAAAAAACACCGAGAAAATGGTAAGCACCTTCACTACGTCATTTGTTTTTTGGGCAGCGAAGGACATGTATAAACTCATTAGGTTGTTGACCTCTTCGAGGATCTGATTGTAAAGCGTGGTTATTTTTAAATGCTGATCCTTTACATCCTGCAATGCCGGATCGTCTTTCGGGATCATTCTTATATGATTGATTGGCTCCGACATCAACATCAGTATTTTGTTGGAGATAGCTGCCTGCCTTTTTATATAATACAGGGCCTCAACCTGCTGGTTGGTTACCGTTTTGAGCAGGATCTGGTTTTCAAAAAAATCTATTTGTTCGGACAGTCGTTGGGCCGGGTCGTCGAAGGTTTCCAGTCCGTACCAGAGGATCTTGGTCACTGCCTCCTCGGGTCCGGAACACTTGTTGGTATCGATATATTTCTTCTGAATATTTTCCAGGAAAGTAATACGCTCTTTGTGTATCGTGATGAGGAAATCCTTTGTGTAAAACAGGGCGATCTTATTGCTAAGCTCCTGAATGGTGGCCATCTTTCTGTCTGCAGCACCGCTGAAATAGCGAATGATCAAGAAATTTACCTCATCCACCGAATCGTATTTCGGCAGGTGGTCAGGCTGCATGCAATCCCTTACCAATTGGTAATGCAGGTTGTACGTTTTGCTGATCGACTCCATCTCGGCCATTGATGGCTCGGTGATGTCTATCCACTTAACCTTATCACAAATGAAGGATTCTTTTGCTGCCATTTGTGCAAATTATAATAACATTTGAGATAATCCTGCAGCTCGGAAAACGAGCGGGGAATGGTACCAACGCGAGAACTTTGCCCAGAATTTTCCCCGGGACTGTGGGTTTTCTGGCTTCGTGCCAATCTGTTTATTAAAACTCAGTATCATTAATTGACGTCTGAATTTCAGGTCTGCTTTTTGAATTTGCACTACAGTTAAAACCTTATTTTTAGACCCTAAAAAATTCTATGCCTCGAAAAGCTTCAAAAACTTCTTTTCCAGTTACAACTTTTCCTAAAACGCCCACAGGTATTACAGGCTTGGATCAGATAACCGGCGGCGGTTTACCCGCCGGCAGACCCTCCCTGGTTTGTGGCGCTGCTGGTTCTGGAAAAACACTATTCTCTATTGAATTTATTGTCCGTGGCGCTATTATGTACGGTGAACCCGGTGTATTCATGGCTTTCGAAGAAAAGGCTGCTGAATTGGCACTCAATGTGGCTTCGTTGGGCTTTGACTTGAAACAGCTGCAAAAAGATGGGCTGCTGAAAGTAGACCATGTTGAAATAGACCGGAGTGAGATTGAAGAAACCGGAGAGTATGACCTGGATGGACTATTTATTCGCCTTGGTTACGCCATCGATTCGATTGGTGCCAAAAGGGTGGTGCTCGATACATTGGAAAACCTGTTCACAGGCCTCAACAACCAGGCGATATTGCGTGCAGAATTGCGGCGGTTGTTTACCTGGCTGAAAGACAAAGGGGTGACTGCAATCATCACCGGTGAAAAAGGAGAGGGATCTCTTACCAGGCAGGGGCTTGAAGAGTATGTGTCTGACTGCGTGATTTTGTTAGACCACCGTGTTGTGAACCAGATATCTACCCGGCTGCTACGGGTAGTAAAATACCGCGGTTCTGTTCATGGCACCAATGAGTATCCTTTTTTGATAGATGAGGAAGGCTTTTCAGTGCTTCCGGTTACATCGCTTTTGCTTGATCACGAAGTGTCATCTGAGCGGGTAAGTTCGGGTGTACCGGCACTCGACAAATTATTGGAAGGGAGAGGTTTCTTTCGTGGGAGTTCTGTTCTGGTATCTGGCACTGCAGGCACCGGGAAAACCAGCCTGGCGGCTTACTTTGCTAATGAAACCTGCAAACGTAAAGAGCGCTGTCTTTATTTTGCTTTTGAAGAGTCGCCGCAGCAGATCATGCGCAACATGTTATCTATAGGTGTAGACCTGAAAGCGCAAGTGAATAAAGGTTATCTGCAGATGCATGCTTCGAGGCCCACGCTTAATGGCCTGGAGATGCACCTTGTAGCTATCCACAAAAAAGTGAAGCAGTTCAAGCCGCACGCCGTTATCCTCGACCCTATAACAAACCTGGTAACTGTTGGCACAGTGGGCGAAGTGAAGTCGATGCTGATCCGGTTGATTGATTTTTTACAGGCAGAGCAGATCACCGTGATGTTTACAGCCCTTTCATTAAACACGATTGTTAACGAGCAGACAGACGAAGGCGTTTCTTCCCTAGTTGACGCCTGGATTTTGGTAAGAGATATTGAATCAAACGGAGAACGCAACCGGGGCATGTACATCATGAAATCCCGCGGTATGAAGCACTCCAACCAGGTAAGAGAATTTGTAATCACCGACGAAGGGCTCGACCTGGTAGATGTTTACCTGGGCTCGGAGGGCGTATTGATTGGCTCAGCAAGGGAAACGCAACAATTGAGCGAAGCAACCGGCGAGGTACTGCGAACACACGCTATCGACCGTAAGGATCTGGAAATCTCACGAAAAAGAAAAGTTCTCGAATCGAAAATCTCTTCGTTGCAGCAGGAATTTGAATCGATCCAGGATGAACTCAACAGATCGTCTGTGGAAGAAGAATTGAGGAAGAACATAATGGAAAAAAACCGTGCACAAATGATGGAAAAAAGACAGGCAAAAAAGGAACAGCATGGCAAAGGAAAGTAAACCCACAAAAGACACAACAGCTGCCGGAGCAAAAGATGTCAAATACGAACTGCGCTTGTATGTGGCTGGCAAAACGCCAAAGTCTGTACTGGCATTGAATAATTTAAAAAAGTACTGTGAGGAATATTTAAAGGATGATTATAGAATTGAAGTAATTGACCTGCTGGTGCATCCGCAACTCGCCGAAGGAGACCAGATACTGGCTATTCCTACACTCGTAAGAAGAGTACCTGTACCGGTGCGAAAGATCATCGGCGATCTTTCAAGTAAAGAAAAAGTACTGGTAGGACTGGACATCCGGCCTATAAAAGCTTGAAATGGCGGAAGTTCAACATCCCGAACAGGCGAGCCCAGGCGGCAATGAAACCGGGCAATACATTTTACGGTTATTCATTACTGGTGCTACGCCCAACTCTATGAGGGCTGTTATTAATCTAAAGCAAATTTGCGAAACTCATCTAAAAGGCAGGTATACATTGGAGATCATCGATGTTTACCAGCAAAGAGAGTTAGCGGCTTCCGAACAGCTGATTGCACTTCCGATGCTGGTACGCAAAGCACCCCTGCCTGAACATCGTCTCATAGGCGACTTATCTGATACCCAAAAAGTCCTCAGGGGACTCGGAATATTACCTTCATGATAGAACAGGAATCATCATACCGGTCCCGGGAGGAGCTGCAGGAAGAGTTGAACGAGGTGTATGTACAACTTCAGGAGGCAACTGATACGATTGAGGCTATTCGTACAGGTCAGGTGGATGCCCTGGTAGTTCAGGGGGAACACGGACACCAGCTGTTTACGCTAAAAACTGCCGACCAAACCTACCGGGTATTCATAGAAAAAATGACCGAAGGTGCCGTAACACTCGGCAAAGACGGCATGGTACTCTATAGTAATTCGCAATTTGCCAACCTGGTGCGGATGTCCCTGTCTGCCGTCATAGGTTTTTCATTTGATGATTTCGTTGCTGCCGACCATAGTGATTATTACCGCCAATTATTCAAACAATGCTGGGAAGAGGACTGTAAGGGCGAAGTTCTGATCACTGCCGGCAACGACTTGATCCCGGTACAGCTCTCGCTTACAACCCTGGAGCTCGAAGAAGGCATGGCCATGAGTATCATTGTAACCGACCTGTCGCGGCAGAAAAAGGCACAACAACAACTGCACGAAAACAATGTGCAGCTGGAACTGATCAACAAAGCCCTTGAAGCAAGTAACCATGATCTGCAGCAGTTTGCCTCTGTAGCATCGCACGATTTACAGGAACCCCTTCGTAAGATTAAAACCTTTTCCAACCTGATGAAGGAAAGGCAGACAGAGTTGTCGGCTGAATCTGAACGATACCTTGATAAGATCATCTATTCTTCCAACCGTATGCGAACCCTGATCGTTGATATACTCAACTACTCACGGTTATCAGCAACCGATGAGCAAACCGAGTGTGTAGACCTGAATGAACTTGTAGCAGAGCTGCTCGAAGATTTTGAACTTATTATTTCGGAAAAAGGAGCTACGGTTCATGTGGGTGCGTTACCCTTCATTAATATCAACAGGGGGCAAGTACGACAGGTGTTTCAGAATCTTATCAGTAACGCGCTGAAGTTTTCGAAGGAAGACCGTACCCCGGTTATAGAGATCGTGTCGAAATATCTAAAGGAAAAATCGCTCGACAGCCCTGAAGACCCGGAAGGAGCGTTTTGCCTGATCAGTGTCATTGACAACGGCATTGGTTTCGATGAAAAATATGCCAATAATATATTTTCACTTTTTGAACGACTCAATGCCAAAGACCAGTTCGAAGGTACGGGTATCGGGCTTGCTATTGCAAAGAAGGTGATAGACAAACACGACGGGCTGATTGCCGCACGAAGTAAAGAAGATAATGGTGCTGAATTCCAGATCGTACTTCCGCTAAACCTGGTGCCAGCCTGATCAATCGCGTTACCTGGACAGGGCTCATGGTATTTTTTTAATCGTCGATATCATCAGCAGCGCACCATAGAGAACGCCAGTGATGATGACCTTTTTGCCTACCCATTTTTGTAATCCGGGATCTGCAAATGCATTAGCACCGGCGCGCCGGAGCTGGTAGTCTTTTTCAGTAGTTTGCAGGAAGATAGCATTGTGTTCACTCTTTGAACCGGAGGCAGTTTTCTTTTTTATGATGATGCCGGAAAATGTCGCTTCATTTTTTTCCTTGTCTGAATCATTTGCTTTCATAAACCTTCCATCCCAGGATTTGTGCCCTGTTCTCCTTCACAACCAGGATTCTTAATCGCTTTAATCCCTTGGTTGCATTTTGAATGTACGTATGAAATTTTACATTCTTCCCTCCGAATTTTTTTTGCAGGCCAATGATGTCGGTAGATTTGGGATGCACTGAATACACAGCTTTTTTGTCTTCCCTGGTAAAGTTGTTTTTGCTGAGAATTTCGTTTACCGACATCGAATGAGTATTGGACAACTCCATTTTGGCAGTAAGGGGTGTGGCTTTTCGCTGGCGTTTAGTAACACCAATGCTATCTGCAAGGGTACGTCCTTTCATGTAGAGGTTCTTCCGGGAATTGGCGATGGCGGTGCCGACACTCAGCTGTAGAATTTCTGCTTCCTCACACTGGGCAGGCTGAACAGAAGGGTCGCCAAGCAACATAAACTGCGCCAGTGTTTTTAATTCTATTGGATCGAGGTCGGGGCCAACCTCGGTTAAAAAACGCTGCCTTGCTTCCAGGAATGCCCTGCCCGTGGTGGCGCCTTTCAAAACGTTCTTGATGAAGTATTGTGTGATCAGATCAGCCAGCCCCTGCGAGTCGGGCGGACCATAGGCTATATTGCTGCTGCCCACAAAAGCAATGGCATTTTGACCAAGGTAATTCAGCGCTATTCCCGAACCCGGCATGCTCATTTGTTGAGCGTCGAAAAGTTGTGCTCCATAACAACACTCTGCCGCAACTACAGTACCTGCAGTGATGTTGCCGGTAAGATTATCAGACTCCATCGCTTCAGGAAACTTTTCTCCTTTTTGTCCGTAAAAGGTAGTGTCGAAGTTCGCTCCATGGCAGTTGTAAAAATGCGTGAGTGGTGTGAGTTCTTTTTTTGAATAAGGCTTATATGTTTTGGCTGCTTTACCATTTGGAGAATGGTACAAACCTGTGTGCTTGCCAAACATACTTTGCAGGCTCAGTTGTGTAGACTGTGTCCATACCCAGGCGGTAACAGAAAAATAATTGTGGTACTCAACAGGATCGAGTGGTTTATGGTTGATGCTATTGTTAATTAGCTTTTGCAGGTAGGCAGTATCTTTCTGCCGGCCCATCAAATCGGGTATCCGGCTTACAACCCGTGTGGGGCCTGTAAAGTTCGTAATGGAGGTGCTGTAGGCAGTATCACAGGCGTAAGGCAAATCGGAGGGAACATTGAGGTCGTCGTCTTGTGCAGGATTATCAATTTCCTGGAAAGGAAAAATGTCCTGGGCGCCCAAAATGAGTATGTAGGCAGGAATGTATTTTTTGTAAAGGTCATCTACCACCCTCTTGTATTCTTTTTCCCAGTCAGCGTTTAGTTTTTTTACACCGGTCTTCTTCAAAGACGCTGCATCATCAACAAAGATCACAATCGTGTCGAGCCCCTTTTTCTTATCTGCCACTTGCATCTTTTTTAAGAGCGCATTGATCCTGGAAAGATGTTTCCCGTACTTCCATTGAAGTTTTGCTTTGTTGGTCACTACTAACTTTACGGGTTTCATGAATTGAGTTTTTAAACTTTAGAAAGGCGTTGCCATCAGGTGCGCCTGCAGGGTTGTTGAAGTTGCAGGATGTTGAACGACGGCATCTTTGAATTGCTGCCACTGCTTCCTGGGGATCTTATCAAATGACTTTTCCTCATTGCCTATGATGCCAGCCAGTTCTGGGTAGTCGTAGAGCAGTTGGGCAAGCTCGGTATTGAACATCATTATTTTGTTACCTGGTTCAACCCCCGGCTTGCGTATTGATTTGAAGATGGTAGTTAGTATCGGAAACCAGGGTACAGAATCCTCCGGTGTTTTTTCAGTGACCACTTTTACTTTTACCTGCAGGGCATCAAACGCTTTTAATATGCCGTTACCAAAGGAGTTTTTGAAACTGCCGCGCGGCGTTGCATTTTTGGAGGCTGATTTATACAAAGCATACCGGATTGCTTCTACCCGTTGCCAACCGGGCAATTGGTCTAGTTCTGCATGGTATTTTCGATAATAGACGGCAGCGGCAGCAGCTATCTGTGGTGTTGCAGAGGATGTGCCTGCACCACCAAATGAAATGGCCGAACCGCTTCCGGTTGCCCAGGGCGTATTAGGCGTGAAGGCGGCCAGGGCTTTATCCATGTGTCTTTCAGGGCCGAAACAACCCTGCATTTCGCCCAGCTTGGAAGTAAAATAAGGATGCAGGTTATGGGTAACTCCGCAGGCTGCGATCACTCTTCTGAAGCGGGCCGGGTAAATAACATGAGTCGTTGGCAAACCATTAAAATGATTACCGGCAGCGGTAACAATGGTAATACCTGCTTCATAGGCTGCGTTTACTGCTTTTGCCCATGCCCGTGAGGGAGCGCCGCCCATGCTCATAGATACCACGTGTACAGGCGTACCATTTTGTGTCAGACCAATCAGGTAGTTGATGGCTTCTGCAAAGGCACTGGTTTTAAATAAAACAACTGAGGGTGCGATACGACAAGTGATAATTTCAGCGAAGGGTGCACCACCCAGGTAGTCGTTGAAGGGCGCTCCGTCGGTTGGCAGCCGTACTTTGTTGCCTGCCAAAATTCCGAGGGTGCCGGTACCATGTCCCGGCATACGGAGGTGGCCGCCGGTACGCGGATCCTGTGCGTCCTGTGCGTTTTCACCATCAACAAAATTTCGTTGCAGCAAGCTGGATTTGGCGCTAACGGGAACGATTGTGTGCGTTGCATCGTAACCTGTGTCCAGGTGCCCGATCCTTACCGTGTAATCGATATCGCTTACGGCGTCACGGGCTGATTTAAGTTGGGAAAATGCGTCTGACAGGTGCCAGATCAGGTTTTTTTGCGGCTGCCAGTCGGGGTCGTAACCGTTGTTGTCGCCTTTCGACAATGCCTTGGCGCCGGTACGTTTATAAGCTGTATTGGTATGCGTGTTCACTAAAAACTCCTGCAGTCCGTCCGGTTCAACAAAAGCAGTTTGAGTGCCCATAGCCTTTGACGCCCTGTGTGCCACATCCCATGGGTTTTCTTCTGTATCGCAAATGCCTGTTGTAACGTATACTTTTTCGGGAGGCGGCGCCTGTATCGACTTTGCCGTCGGGCCGCGTCGCCGGGGAAAAGTTGCAGCCTTCGACCTGATCGCTTCCACTGCAATGCCTGCATCGCGAAGGGTTTTTTTGAGATCGGGTGATGTACGGCTTTTCGATTGTATGGCAGGTGAATCAATAATAAGTTCTACTGGTTGATTGTAGATCTTCATAAAGATTTATTTAGAAGTGAGGATAAGCAGCAGGGCAGGAAGCGTAAGAAGCAGTGTAAATGTAAAAATAGTTTAATAATAAAAGAATTACTTTGAAATATTTTGTAACCGATGCAAGCCAGCAGGCACCTGGTAAGGCTATTTTCCTATCAAAAATTGAGCGATCACTGGTTCTACCCTGACCCTAACAGTTAGGCATACCTGTTTTAGCAGGTGATACACAGGGATGCTGTTGTACCTTCTTTTCGCGCGGTGGCGCCAACCTGATTAAAATGAATTAATGAGAAGCGGGTGAGCTTGGCTGCTTTCTGAACATTTTTTGAAAGCCTGCTGTGGCAGTGTCGGCGATGGCGCCATCGGGTTTACGGTAAATTAAGTAGGCTTCCATGTTTCGCTGCTTTTTCAAAAAAAGCAGGGCCTTTTTCACGCCCATTCCCATCAGCACATTGTCGTAGCCATCTGCAGTCATGGCTTCGCTTGCCCATACAGAGGCACTGATCATTTCATTGTTGATAGAAGCACCGGTTCGCGGGTTAATAAGGTGGGAGATGACCTTACCGCCACTGGTATAAAAATTCCGATAGTTCCCGGAAGTGGTGATAGCTCCGCGTTTCAGGCTGATGGTCTGCCGTAAGATCGATTCGGCGTAAGAATTTTCCGCCGGACTTTCTATGCCGATAGTGAAAGCTTCTCCGGCCGTTTTGTTTCCGCTTACCCTTACTTCACCACCCAGTTCTACGAGGTAATTAGTAATCCGCCGGTATTCCAAAAACCGGCCTAACACATCTACAGTATAACCCTGGGCGATGCCATTGAGGTCTATCGTTACGGAGGGTACCAGCTTCACGAGGCTATCCGGGGTGAGTTTTATTTTGTTTGATCCTACCGATTTCAGGGCATGTGCTATTTGCTTAGTACTCGGGAGACTGTCTGGTTTTAGCTTACCAAAACCCCAGAGTGCGACCAGTGGCTGCACGGTTATATCAAAGATTCCTCCTGATGCTTTAAAAATGCGAAGTGCTTCTTTTACTACCAGGCGAAGGTGGCGATCGGGTTGCAGGCCCCTCTCTGAGGTATTGAACCGGTTGATGAGCGAATAACTTTTGTAAAGCGAAAGGGAACTGTCTATTGAAGTGATAATGCTGTCGATTTGTTTTTGCGAAACGATACTATCCGCTGCAAAGTAAGTAATGCTATAGGTAGTGCCTTGTCCGTACCCCCTAATATGGTACGCTTTAAGAGGTGGGTGGGTCTGCCAGCTGGTTGTGCTGAAAAAGGCTGCCACCGTAAGCCCGAAAAAGCAAAGAACCGGAAGTTGGAGTCTGATCAAGTTGTACATGTTCAACAGAAACAATGATGGCTATTAATCAACAGGAGAAATTGAGTATTTGTAAAGATAATTTGCCGCAGGCTGGAAATGACGCTTGTCGAAAACTGAAGCTGTTGCATTCGGGCGAAGCGTTTGGACCAGGCCCCGCCCGAACGTAATTCAGCACTACACACAAAATAAAAAAACGACTGTTTACAGTTCGCGGCGAAGCAGTATCTTGAAAGAGTGTTAGTATGGGAGAAGTTCGCAATTCTTCAGCGAAGAGTAGTTGGCTGTTCCCTGTAACTACGCTCTAATATTTTTTTCTTTGCCAGTGAAACCACCTTCAAAACCAACAACAGCTTTTATGATGCATATTTCATCCAATTGTCAGCGTGCAATATTTGGTCGATTTTTTTCCTTTTTGTTTTTAGCCTTCTTCGCAGTGTGTGCCTCCGCGCAGCCGCCTGAGAAAAGCGTTAAGGTAATTGTGGCGCCCGACCATAGCAACTGGGAATACAAGAAAGGAGAACCTGCCCAGTTCACCATCACTGTGATGAGAAATGGTAACCCTGTAAAAAACGCCAACCTTCATTACGAGGTGATGCCGGAGAAAATGCCGGCGCGCAAAAAAGAAGATCTTGTTTTAAAAGAAGGAAAGATCACCATCGACGGCGGCAGTTTGCCCGTTGCGGGTTTCTTACGCTGCACAGCAACAATCACCATTGACGGTCAAAAATATACGGGCATGGCTACCGCGGGCTTTGAACCCCTGGGCATACAGCCCACAGCCGTAATGCCTGCCGATTTCGTACAGTACTGGGAAGCAGCCAAAGCGGCCGCGTCAAAAGTTCCCCTGGATGCCCGGGTAACGTTGATGCCTGAGCGCTGCACGGAGAAGGTGAATGTGTACCAGGTAAGCCTCCAAAATTTTTCAGCTGATAACAGGTTATATGGAATCCTTTGTGTGCCTAAAAAAGAAGGAAAATATCCGGCGATACTGAGAGTGCCCGGGGCCGGCGTACGTCCATACGGAGGGTATGTAGACGGTGCTGAGAACGGGTTCATTACTTTCGAAATTGGTATTCACGGCATACCCGTAACGATGGAGCCAGGTGTATACAACGATCTGAGAGCTGGTGCCCTGAAAGGGTATATGTTTTACGGCTTGAACGACAAAGACCAATACTATTACAAACGCGTGTACCTCGGCTGCGTTCGTGCCAATGATTTTATTTTCAGCCTCCCACAATTTGACGGGCAAAACCTTGCCGTTACCGGCGGAAGCCAGGGCGGTGCACTAAGCATCACTACTGCTGCACTTGATCCGCGTGTAAAATACCTTGCTGCTTTTTACCCGGCGCTGAGCGACCTAACCGGTTACCTGCACGGAAGGGCCGGTGGATGGCCACACATGTTCGTTAACCGCAATGCACCGCCCGAAAGTAAAGAAGCCGTGGCTACAGCAGGCTACTACGACGTGGTTAATTTTGCACGTACGTTAAAGATCCCGGGATACTATTCATGGGGTTTCAACGATGAAACCTGTCCCCCAACTTCTACTTATTCTGCCTACAATGTGATCACCGCGCCCAAAACCCTGGTGCTTGCATTGGACACTGGTCACTGGACTTACCCCGAACAAACAAAGGGCGCCACCGACTGGCTCTTTGCCCAGCTTCTAAAGAAATAAAAACCTTGGCACCCGCAGTAGAATAACACTCAACGCGCCGGGACAGCATGCTGTTAATCGCGTCAGGATTCTTCTCTCAATATTTCGAGCGGCGGACGGTTGACCACCGAGCGGCTATTAAGCAATCCGATGATCATGGTCAGCAGGCAAATAGAGAGCGCTACCAGGGAAAGGGCACCCCACTGCGGATAAAAACTTGTGTTGAAAGTAAAGCGCGCCAGCAACCAGCTGCCCGCAAGGGAAAGCGCAATTCCTGTGAACGAAGCCAGCGCCCCCAGGAACAAATACTCAAGGGCCGTGATGTACAGGATCTGTTTCCGGCTGGCACCCAGCGTACGCAACAGAACGCTTTCCTGCATACGCTGGTATTTGCTGATCAGCACAGAGGCAATTAGAACGATGAGGCCGGTACTGATGCTGAAGCCCGCCATAAAGCGGATCACAAAGCCTACTTTTTGAAGCAGGTTATCCAGCACACTCAACACCAGTCCGAGGTCGATGAGGGAAACATTGGGAAACTGCCGCACTACCTGTTGTTGAAACCGGGCGGCGATTTCTTTGTTGGGAACCCGCGTCAGCAGCACATGAAATTGGGGTGCCTCTTCCAGCACGCCTGTAGGAAACACCACCAGGAAGTTGGTTTGAATCCTGTTCCAGTCTACCTCCCGCAAGCTTCCTACAACAGTGGGTATCACCAGCCCCTGTACATTGAACATCATGGTATCGCCCAATTTTATCTCGTTGCGTTCCGCAAAACGTTCTTCTATTGACACGTGAACGATACCCGGGGTTTTATCGGCAGTTCCTGTCCATTTTCCGCTGGCGAGTTTTTCTGAAGAGATGAGGCTGTCGCGAAAGGTTACCCTGTACTCCCGGCTGAACACCCATTTTTGAATCGGCAGTGTACTGTCGCGCAGCAGGCTTTCCGCAGTGATGGCATTGATACGCTCCAGCCGCATATTTACAATGGGTACGGTTGCCGATGCAGGTAAACCCTGTTGCCGCGCAAGTGCAAGCACGCCCTCTCGCTGCCCGGGCTGAATATCGAACAATACTGTGTTAGGCTGACTGCCACTGGCAGAAAGATTGACGCGGTTCAGTAAAAGCGACTGTACAGAAAACAAAATGCAGATGAAGGCAGTGCCCAAACCAATGCAAACAATGAGGATGGTTGTTTGGTTATTAGGGCGAAATAAGTTAGAAAGCCCCTGCCTCCATAAGTAACTCCAGGAGGCCGGAAAGAAGCGCCTGACAGTCCACATTAGTAAAGAGGCTGTGCCTACTAATACAGCAAAAGCGGCAAGGAGGCCGCCCGTGAACAACAAAGCTTTGAGCGGGCTTTTTAGTTGCAGGTAGCCAAAGCCGAATACAAATAAGAGGATAGCAGCATAGACCGCCCAGGTAGCACCGTCTTTTAAAACCGATTTTTGCTGTACCGACACACGGAGGGTGTTAAGCGGCGAAACATTGCGCGTTGCCACGAGGGGCAGCAGGGCAAATAAAAAGGAAACGACGGTACCCAAAACGATCCCTTGTATGATGGCTCCGGGCGAAGGCACGGGCGTGATGGTCACGGGAAGGAAATCTTTTAGCACAAACGGAAGGAATTGCTGGATGACTGTTCCCAGCAGCGCTCCAAGCACCGAACCAAGGAAACCAATCACTACAATCTGAATGAGGTAGATGGTAAAAGCCTGCGCACCCTGAGCGCCGAGGCAGCGCATGATGGCGATTGAATTTATCTTGCCACGCACATAAATATGTATGGCACTGGCTACGCCAATGCAGCCAAGTAATAAAGCAATAAAACTTACGAGCGCCAGGAACTGAGTCAGGTCAGCCAGTGAGCGGTTGGTATCCTGCTGCTGACTTTCTACTGTATCGTAGTTCAGTCCTTCTTTATCAAGCTGTGGTTTGATAGCAGTTACTGTTTCTTCTACCTGCTTCGATCCCCTGAACTTGAAATAAAATTTATAATTGATGCGACTACCCTTCTGTGACAGACCGGTGGCGGGCAGGTATTGGAGTGGGATGTACACGATGGGGGCAACAGAAGCAGACAAACCGGTTTGCCCCGGGGCGCCAAGCAAGCTTCCGTCTATGATAAAACTGCTGTTGCCTACCCGTACCGAATCGCCCACCCGGGCACCGAACTGTAACAGGAGCGTTTGGTCTACGAGGGCACCCGGACCTCTCTTAAAAGACCTTCCCGCCGTAGCAGGCAAGGTTTCCAGCTCGCCGTAATAGGGAAATGCGCCACCGAGGGCGCGCACCTGTACCAGCCTCGATCCGCTGCCTTTAGGAAAATAAACCATGGAGGAAAAGCTGCGTTCTTCGGATCGCTGACTGCCGAGCGAATCAGCAAGCTTTCTGATGGCAGGACTTACTTCTTTATTGCTGCTGATCTCAAGGTCGGCGCCCAGTAAGGATGCTGCCTGCCTGCTGATCTCCTGGCGCATGTTATCGCCCAGCGAATAAATGGCTACCAGTGCTGCAATGCCCAACACAATAGAAGATACAAAGAGTAATAATTTGGAGCGGTTCCGCCGGCTGTCGCGCCAGGCCATTTTCAATAACCAGGGAAAACTAAACTGCTGACTTCCGTCCATACCGATTGTGCTTTTGTCTGCTATGCTGGGTTGTTGTTTTCGCCGGGTTCAATGCCTGGTCCAGGTTAATGCATCATATTGGCCGTAACTGGTTGTGCGGTCAATTCGTCCGATACAATGTGTCCGCCTTTCATTTTGAGTATGCGTCCTGTTTTATTGGCGAGGTCGGCATCGTGGGTGACAAGGATGAGGGTGGTGCCTGCTTCCCGGTTAAGATCGAAAAGGAGGTTGATTATGGTATCGCCTGTTTCGGCGTCCAGGTTGCCGGTAGGTTCGTCGGCAAACAGGATCTGCGGTTGATTGGAAAAGGCCCTGGCCAACGACACCCGCTGCTGTTCACACCCGCTGAGCTGTGAGGGGTAATGGTGCTGCCTCTCTGCAAGACCTACCTTTTGAAGAAGATCGGCCGCCTTGTTCTTCACTCCTTTCTCTCCGCGCAGTTCCAGGGGCACCATCACATTTTCGAGGGCTGTAAGTGTAGGCAGCAACTGAAAATTCTGAAATATAAAACCAACATGCCGGTTACGCACCAGCGCCCTTTGGTCTTCACTTAGCGTGTCGAGCCTGATACCATTGAGTTCTACAGTGCCTTCGCTCGCGCTGTCTAGCCCGGCGGCAAGACCGAGCAGCGTGGTCTTGCCGCTACCTGAAGGACCAACAATGGACATCGTATCGCCCGCATTCACAGAAAAACTGATATTGTGTAGAACGGTAAGCATGCGGCCTGCACTTTGATACCGTTTGCTGATTTGCTGCATCTCTAAGATCGTTGCCATAGGCTTAAAAACTCTGTTTATTGCCGGGTACTCCGGTAACAATAAAAATACCCTAATAGTTTGATCTTCGTGTTAAGCAGTACTTTCAAACGCCCTAAATAACACTAATGAACCGATCACTTAATTATTTGTCCATCTGTACCTTCTTTTTGTGGATGGCTGCCTGCAGCAATGAAGACGCAGGTGCGGGCAGACCGACGGGTGCAGATTCAGCAGTTGCAGGTAATGCAGCAGCGAAGAAGCGGATCGTTTTTTTTGGCAACAGTCTTACTGCGGGTTATGGATTAAGTCCAGACCAGGCTTTCCCTGCATTGATCGGTGCCAGGATCGATTCTGCAGGTTTGCCTTACACGGTAGTCAATGCCGGAGTAAGCGGCGAAACATCCTCCGGTGGCAACACCCGCATCGACTGGATCTTACGCCAGCCTGTAGATGTATTTGTGCTGGAACTGGGCGCTAACGACGGGCTGCGCGGTATACCCCTGGCCGAAACGGTTAAAAGCCTGCAGGCTATTATCGACAAAGTAAAAGCAACCTACCCTTCTGCAAAGCTGGTACTGGCAGGCATGCAGATACCGCCCAACATGGGGCAAAAATACAGTACCGAATTCAGGGAACTTTATCCTGCGCTGGCTCAAAAAAACGGGATGACCCTGATCCCTTTCCTGTTGGAAGGTGTAGGCGGTGAAGTGAAACTAAACCAGGAAGACGGCATACATCCTACGGTAGAAGGACATCAAATTGTTGCCGCTAATATTTGGCCGGTGTTGCAAACGATTCTTTAAACCTCCGCCATGCGGTGTTTCCGGTAACACAATGCTGGAATGCGGCAGATCTAACTTCAACGAGAGCAGCAAACTAATCAGCTTATTTTTGGCGGGTATGTTTGAAGTCTTTTTTGCACATATCAGAGAGCGAATTTCTTTGAATGAAGAAGAGGAAGCAACCATTAAAACATACCTGACGCCGAAAAAACTTCGTAGAAAACAATACCTGCTGCAGGAAGGAGACGTTTGCAAGTATTTTTCTTTCGTGGAAAAAGGGCTCCTGCGGTCTTACAATGTAGAAGACAAGGGTGCCGAACATATGATACAGTTTGCCTGGGAGGGATGGTGGATGGTAGACATCTTTAGTTTTCTGACAGGCGAACAATCAACGTATAATATCGATGCCATTGAGGATACGGAATTGCTAATGATTCAGCCTCATAGTTATGAAGAGCTGATGCTGAAAGTGCCCTGCATGGAACGATACTTCCGTATTCTTTTTCAAAATAATATTATTGCAAAGGAGCGGCGGCTCATCAGTTCAATTAGTCATGCTGCAGAAGAAAAATACCTGAACCTTGTTCAAACCCACCCTGGGATCATTAAGCGCATCCCGCAAAATCTGATTGCCTCTTACATTGGTATTACGCCGGAAACCCTCAGCCGTGTGCGGCGCAACCTGGCCAGCAAAAAATAACAGGAGGGGTAAAATTGTTCGCTATTTACTTGATACAGGTCAAGTGTTTTTCTTGCCCTTTGTCAAGGTACCGGGCTCCAGACCGCTGTAGTTTTGCATTTCAATTGGGGTAACCATGGCGCAGAAAGAAACTATTGCATTGATAGGAGCAACCAGTGAAACAGGACAACTGCTTGTCAGTCGTCTTTTGTCTTTGCCCTGCCTGCTGCTGTTAATGGACGGAAGCGCTGAACGGCTTCACGCATTATACCACGCACTTACCGAAGGACCTGACGAAGGCCGTGTTGATCTCCTGAGCTGCAGCCGCGAAGCTTCGTGGGAGGCAGACATTATTATCATTGCTGAGAACGAAAATCGCCTGGAGGCAATAGCTGCGCGGATCAAAGAAGTAGCTACTGGTAAACTGGTCATCTTTATTACCACCGATGAGCGCGCAGAAAGCTCATTGCAGCAATGGCTGCCCTACACCCAGGTGGTTACAGTGTTGGTAAGGAAGGAAATAGAAGCCAGACAGTGTTTTTCTATTGCTATCATGGAAAGCCGCTCTAAAGAAACGCTGCAAAAAGCCCATGCTTTTTTTAAAAGTCTCGGTATCGAAAACCGCGTGCACAGCCAGCATGTTTAGTAGCTACCCATTTTAAAACAGAAAAAAAATAGTATGAGTAAGCAAGCTTTATTAACTCCCTATACGCTCGGTACCCTTGAATTAAAAAACCGGATGGTGATGGCACCTATGACGCGCAGCCGGTCGAACAATGCTGCCAACGTAGCAACAGCCCTTACTGCCGAATACTATGCCCAGCGTGCTTCTGCAGGACTGATTATTACGGAAGGAACTTTTGTAAGTCCCAGGGCCGTTGGCTTTATTAACGTTCCGGCAATTTACAGCGCTGAACAAACCAAAGCATGGCAACTGGTTACTACCGCCGTTCATGAGAAGGGCGGAAAGATCTTTGCGCAGCTCTGGCATGTGGGTCGTTTATCCCACCCCGATCTGCACAACGATGAGCTCCCCCATGCACCTTCCGCAATAAACCCTGAGGCAAAGGCCTATACAGAAAAAGGTTTTGTAGACACCGTGACACCAAAGGAAATGACCATTGAGGATATCAAACAAACAGTGCAGGACTTTAAAACGGGTGCAGCCAATGCAGTTGCAGCCGGCTTTGACGGTGTTGAATTGCATGGAGCCAACGGGTATCTTTTCCACCAGTTTTTCAACGGCGTATCCAATCACCGGAAGGATGACTATGGTGGCTCTATCGAGAACCGGGCAAGGATATTATTCGAAACGCTCGACGCGTTGAAAGGTGTGATTGCGTACGACCGTGTTGGAGTCCGGTTCAATCCTTCCATGCATGCATCCCAGGGAATGATGGTTGATGAACTTACCATCCCCACTTTTGAATACATTATTACAAAGTTGAATGCATACGGACTTGCCTATATACACCTGACTGAACCCTTTACACCTGTGCAGGATGTGCCTGGTGCGGTCGCCGAAGTGGCAAAACACTTTAGACCCCTGTATAACGGAACCCTCATTATTAATAAAGGATTTACACAGCAAACGGGCAATGAGGTGATTGAAGCCGGAGACGCAGACCTCGTGGCGTTTGGGGTTCCTTTTTTGTCGAACCCCGACCTGGTAGAACGCTTCAGTAAAAATGCGCCGCTTAACAAACCAGACCAGGAGACTTTTTATTCTACTGGTGCCAAAGGCTATATTGATTATCCTTTGCTAAGCGCTTAACGTAGTCATCATCGGCACAAGATGCGACCCTTGTTGCATTCTTCCCGCCTCCTAAAATAAATATCATGAAAGTAGAAATCTGGTCCGACGTTGTTTGCCCGTTTTGTTATATAGGCAAGCGAAAATTTGAGCAGGCATTGCATGAGTTTACTGGCAAAGACCAGGTAGAGATCACATGGCGCAGCTTTCAACTGGATCCCGATATGCAGTATGTTCCGGGACAGTCTGTTCACGAATACCTGGGCAGGCGCAAGGGCGGCACTACTGCCGACGGGAAAAGAATGAATGATTCGATGGCAGGCATCGCACAGGAAGTGGGACTTAAGTTCAATTTTGATGAGGCTATTATCAATAACACACTCGATGCTCACCGGGTACTGCACCTGGCTAAAACAAAAGGTTTGCAGAATGAAATGAAGGAGCGGCTGTTTGCAGCTTACTACACCGAAGGCAGAAACATAGGAGATGCAAGCACGCTGATTGAATTAGGCGAAGAGATAGGTTTAACGGGAGAGGAAGTCAGAAACACGCTGCAAACAGATGCGTACAGGCAGGAAGTAATGTTGGATCAGTATGAGGCACAACAGGTAGGTGTGCGTGGCGTGCCTTACTATGTATTTAATGATAAGTATGCTTTATCAGGTGCGCAGCCTGCGGATATTTTTAAACAGGTGCTGGATAAGGTATGGGAAGAAGAAAAGCCGGTAGCGGCATTGGCAGGGGAAAGTGGCTTTTGTACACCTGATGGCATCTGCAATTAACAATAATAAAAACACATTTATGAAGATATTAATGATACTGACTTCGCACAGCGAGTTAGGTAATACAGGAAAGAAGACAGGATTCTGGATCGAAGAATTTGCAGCACCCTATTATGTATTCAGTGATGCAGGAGCTGCCATCACGCTGGCTTCTCCGAAGGGAGGACAACCGCCCATTGATCCCAAGAGCGCAGAACCCGGAAGTCAGACAGAAGCTACGCGCAGGTTTGATGCAGATACGGCACTTCAGCAAGGGTTATCAGATACGAAAAAACTAAGTGATGTAAAAGCGGCAGATTTTGATGCTGTTTTTTATCCGGGTGGACACGGCCCGCTCTGGGACTTAACCAGTGACGCCGTATCTATTCAATTGATTCGCGATTTCTGGACAGCTAAAAAACCGGTCGCGGCTGTGTGTCATGCGCCCGCTGTATTGCTGCAAGTAGAAGATGCAAATGGTGAGTCGTTGGTGAAAGGAAAGAAAGTTACCGGTTTTACGAACACGGAAGAGCAAGCCGTGCAACTTACTGACGTGGTTCCATTCTTGTTGGAAGATGAACTAAAAAAATTGGGTGGTAACTATTCGAAAAAAGAAGACTGGGCGGTTCACGTTGTAGCCGATGGTTTGTTGATCACCGGACAAAATCCTGCGTCTTCGGAAGCCGCAGCAAAACAGTTACTGAAACTATTAGAGCACTAACGGTTCTACTTGAAATTGCACCGGACCGTGTAACTTGTAGCATTAGGATGTATACCGCCAATTTGTTATCAGGAATGGAGAACACAAGAATGCAAAATATTAAAAAGCTACCGATCTCTGTGCTAGACCTGGTTCCGGTGAGGGCAGGTGTAAGTGTCGCAACGGCTTTCAAAAACAGCTTGCAGCTTGCACAGAAAACAGAGCAGCTGGGATACAAACGCTTCTGGATGTCGGAGCACCATAATATGGCCGGCGTTGCCAGTTCTGCTACTGCAGTGTTGATCGGATACATCGCGGGCAACACGCATAAGATCCGTGTTGGATCGGGTGGTATCATGTTGCCCAACCACGCACCCCTCATTGTAGCAGAGCAATTTGGAACACTGGAAACGCTATACCCGAATCGCATAGATCTTGGACTGGGTCGGGCACCAGGAACTGACGGCCTCACCAGTTTAGCGCTGCGCCGGAATTTGAAAACGTCAGTAGAAGCGTTTCCTGCCAACGTAGTGGAGCTTCAAAATTACTTTAGCAATAATCAACATGCGTCTGTGAAGGCTGTGCCCGGATCGGGATTAAACATCCCGATCTGGATACTGGGTTCCAGTACATTTGGGGCCCAACTCGCTGGAATACTAGGATTGCCGTTTGCGTTTGCTTCGCATTTTGCGCCGGCTCATTTATATGAAGCCCTTGAAATTTACCGCACTAGTTTTCAGCCTTCCGATGTGTTGAAAGAGCCCTATGTGATGGCTGTGGTAAATGTAGTGGCGGGCGATACAGATGCAGAAGCGCAGCGGCTGGCTACATCTTTGTATGCTTTCTTTTTGAACGTGGTGCGGGGTACTTCTTATCCGTTAAGTGCTCCTGTTGCTGATTTAGCTGCCCTCTGGAATCCCGGTGAGAAGATGGCTGTAGAACAAATGCTGCGGTACAGTTTTATAGGTAGCAGGGCTACAGTGGAAGCAGCGCTACAAAGTTTCGTGGAAAGCACCGGTGTGGATGAACTGATGGTTGTGTCTAACATATACGACACAGAAGCCAGACTGCGGTCGTATGAAATCCTTGCACAGGCAAAGATTCAAGTGAAAGAAGCCCAATCCGAATTGGTTTAAGTGCAGGTTGATTGTACCGTAGGAAAACCCAAATGATCCCCGGTGTTATACAGTACAAGCGTGCGACGCAACGAGGATGCCCAATGAACAGAAGCTGACCCAAAAAAACAAAACAATTTAAATAACAGCATATGGCAGGTACTAATGTTCCCGTGTGGTTTATCACCGGGTGTTCAACAGGCTTTGGAAGAGAACTGGCAAAACTAATTTTAGGGCGAGGCTGGAAAGCCGTTATCACTGCGCGTAATACAGATCAGGTAAAAGCCCTGGCTAAAGGTTTTGAAGACAGCGCCCTGGTGTTGCAACTGGATGTAACAGATAAACAACAGGTAGCTGCATCTGTTGCAAAAGCCGAGGAAAAATTTGGAGCAATAGACGTGCTGGTGAACAATGCAGGCTATGGCTATTTTTCAAGTGTTGAAGAAGGTGAGGATGAAAAGATCAGGGCACAATTTGAAACCAATGTGTTTGGGTTGGTAAATATGATACAGGCTGTACTTCCGGGCATGCGGAAGCAAGGCAGTGGCAGCATCGTCAACTTTTCATCTATTGGCGGATTGGTTGGGTTTGTGGCCACAGGGTTTTACCATGCCACTAAATTTGCCGTAGAAGGATTGTCTGAAGCTCTTGCAAAAGAAGTTGGTCCATTAGGCATTAGGGTGCTTGTGGTAGAGCCTGGTCCTTTTAGAACAGACTGGGCCGGCAGATCAACGGCGCGCACCCCTACGCAAATTGAAGATTACAAAACCAGCGTAGGTACCCGGATGGACATCAGCCTGGAGGGTAGCGGAAAGCAGGTAGGCGATCCCGTTAGAGGTTGCGAAGCCATCATTGAAGCAGTTCAATCTGGCACACCCCACCTGCGGCTGCTCCTTGGAAAAATGGCCTACAATCTTGCGATCGAGAAAGCCGATGCATTGAAGGACAACTTTACCGCATGGAAAGAACTCTCGCTTGGTACCGATTACCCTGAAACAGCTTAAAATAATTTATGGAATCATTGGAAGGAAAAGTAGCACTGGTAACCGGTGCAGGCAAAGGTATAGGGCGGGCTATAGCAATAGCGCTCGCTAACGAAGGGGTGCATGTAGGCCTGCTGGCACGCACAGAAAAAGACCTGAACGAAGTTGCAGCCGAACTGAAGTCTGCCGGTGGTACCACCTGTGTGGTAACTGCGGATGTGAGTAAGATTACTGAAGTGAATGCTGCCGTGGAAAGCGTGCAGCGCGTGTTAGGTCCGGTAGATATCCTGATCAACAATGCGGGCGTTGCCAGTTTTGGTAAGTTCATGGACCTGGAGCCAACTGTATGGGAAGATATGATCAGGATAAATGTGTTTGGTGTTTACTATGCTACCCGGGCTGTGCTGCCTCAAATGATCGAGCGCAAAACAGGTGATATCATCAATATTTCGTCTACAGCCGGAAGAGCCGGAAGTGCAGTAACCAGTGCTTACAGCGCCTCTAAATTTGCTGTATTTGGTTTGAGTGAAAGCCTCATGCACGAGGTGCGTAAACATAATATCAGGGTTACTGCTATGGCACCCAGTACGGTGGTTACAGAGCTCGCACAAAGTGCCAACCTCATCACCGGCGATCCAAGCCGCGTAATGCATCCTGAAGATTTTGCAGAACTGATTGTGGCCCAGCTAAAACTTAACCGCAGGGTCTTCGTAAAAGAATCGAGTGTCTTCTCCACTAATCCGTAGCCGTACTACAATACGCGATAAAAAATACAAAACCGCCGTAAGCAATGCTTTGCGGCGGTTTTGTTTCAGGCTGAGGTTTTATTTCGTTGCAGCCGACAAACGCAGGAGTGCGCCTTCTTTATAATCAGTCAGCACCCATACCGATCCATCGGGTGCTTCTATCAGGTCTCTGATACGGTTTTGCAATCCGATGCGCTCTTCCAGCACTACCTTGTTGCCATTAAGTCCCAGGCGTAGCAACCCTTCGCTGTTGAAACTGCCCAGAATTGCATTTCCTTTCCATTCCGGAAATTGCGCGCCTGTATGAAACAGCAGACCCGAAGGGGACACGGCAGGATGCCAGTAGTAGGCGGGTGCAGCCAATGCAGGTTTTGTTTCATGGTCGGGGAGGCGGGTGCCGTCGTAGTTGTCGCCATTGCTCACCAGGGGCCAACCGTAGTTTTTACCCTTCCCGGGAATATTGATTTCATCACCATGAAGCGGCCCCATTTCATGAATCCACAGTTGCTTTGTTGCAGGGTTGATGGCTGCGCCCAGTGGGTTGCGGTGCCCAACAGACCAGATATCCGGCCTTGCTCCTTTGGTATTCACATAGGGATTGTCTTTAGGTATTGACCCGTCGGAGTGAATGCGTATCACCTTTCCCAGATTGCCTGCGAGACTTTGGGCTGGCTCAAAGCGCTGCCTGTCGCCAGAGGTAATGAGCAGGTGACCATCAGGAGCAAAGATGATTCTTCCGCCGAAGTGACCGCGTCCAATTGTTTTGGGCACCTGTCTCCAAATAATTTTCACATCCTGAAGTGCCATGCCTACCAGTCGGGCCCGGGCAACGGCTCCACCTTTGAGTGTGGCGTCGTCAAAGTCCTGGTAAACGCCAAGGCGTGGGTCGCCATTGTCTCGTTTCACATCGGGTTGCACCTCAGCGGCCTCGGTGAAAGAGAAATAGATGAAGCCATTGGTTTTAAAATCAGGGTCAACTTCTACATCAAGCAGTCCCCCCTGTCCGCGGTAGGCTACTTCCGGTAGCCCGGTTACAGGTTCAGATAATTTACCGTTCTCGTAAATACGCAGGCGACCGGGCTTCTCGGTTATCAGGAGGCGGTCGTTTGAGAGCCAGGCCATACCCCATGGTTCACTCACGGAGGCGAGCCTTTCTACTTTGATCATTCCTGATTTGGTCGTGATCATCCTCTGCGCACGTCCTGCAGAATCCTGGGCTCCGGCCGTTATGCTGCCAACGCAGGCAAGTATAACCAATAGGTAAACGAAAGAAGCGCTGTAATTTTTTTGTACAGCCGCGTGCAACGGAGTGGAATTCGGGGCTTTCCCGTTAAATGGGTTTCGTGGCTTTGATGACATCATTATTTTTTTAGGGATGAGTTGTAGAAAGGTTGGTTTAGGGAGAGCACCTGCAGTTCCTGCATGGTGTTGCAATTAGTGTAAGTCAATTGCGAAAACAATAACTGTGAGGAGGGTAGAACAAACACAGCCGCTAGTCAATGTTTACACAATGATTATGCCACCGGCAGTAGGGGTAAATGGTTTGAGCCAGCCCACAAGCGCCGTTAGCAGGCCGGCGCTTACCAGAAGGCGGTGAAAAAGAAGGACAAAGGAGCGGCAAAAGAGTCGCCGGTCTTAGAACGGCAGAGGCATCACGCAAACGACCTCTTTACAGGGCAGCTGCACCAAAAGAGTAGATCCTTCTCCCGGCGAACTCGTAACGGTGACGGTGCCCTTGAGACTTTCCGCCCTAGTTTTTATATTGGATAAACCAATGCCGGCACCTTTCTGATTAACGTCGAAGCCCTGACCATGGTCAATCACTTTCATGGTGATGAGGTTGTTGCTCACATCAAAAGAGATCTCGATCGAGTCGGCGCAGGCGTGTTTTAAAACATTGGTCATTTGTTCCTGCAGGATCCGGTACAAAGCCAGGTGCGTAGCCTGGTCTACTTCGAGGTTTTCGATGGCACTGATGTCGAGAAAGATGACAAACTTTTCTGTGGCACTGATAGCGTCTACCAGGTCTTTGATGGATTCGCTTAGTTTGATGTTTCCGAGTGATGGCGCAGAGAGCCGTTTAGACAAGCTGCGGATCTCGTTGATGGATACCTGTATCAGGTCCATCGACTTCCTGGTGAGCTCATCGCGGCTTTCAATACCAGAAAGGCAAAGTTCCTGGTACAGTTTAACCGTGGTGAGTACCTGGTTTACATTGTCGTGCAGTTCCTGACCCACATGGGCTCTTTCTGCCTCCTGGGCAGTGATCACTGCTGCATTGATTTTGTTCTGCTGCTGCCTGATCTCCTGCTCCAATTTCTTACGGGCAGTGATATTGGTTTCGATAGAGAAGAATTGAGTCACCTCGCCCTGATCGTTAAGCAGGGGCTGGCCGTAAACTTCTGACCAATACTGTTCGCCGGCTTTGTTGTAATTAAGGATTTCCGTGTGATAAGCTTTTCCTTTTTCCTGCTGATTACTGATATATGCCAGGGTGTCTACATTTGTTTTGGGCCCGTCCAGCAGGTCACTGGGACAGCGACCCAGTGCTTCTTCCACCGTATAGCCCGAGACACGTGTAAATGCTTCGTTCACCCAGCTTATTTTGTTTGCCAGGGTAGTAATAACTACGCTGTTTACAGTTTCTTTTGCTATTAACGACAGCCTTCTGATTTCTTCTTCTGATTTTTTACGCGTTGAGATATCGGAAAAGAAAACAGAGATGCCTTTATTGGTTGTATAAGCGTGCACTTCAAGCCAGCGATTGCTGAATGGCGACCGAACTTCCTTGTGTATGGGTATTTTGTCTGTTTTAAGCTGCTCATACATCCTGTAGTAAACACTGTCTTTAATACCCGGATACAGGGTATTCACACTTTTACCGAGTATGGCGTTTCGCTGGATGCCAGACAAATGTTCTGCTTCTTTATTCCAGTAAAGAATTTCCCCCAACCAGTCTACGGTGATGAAGGCAGTTCCCATTTGCTCCAGCACGTCTACTATGGTATGGTGCTGATCTTCGATTTTTCTTTCGTAAGCACTGCGTTCTGCCTCAATCTTTTTGCTGTCGGAGATATCCTGCATTTTACCCACCATGCGTAGCGCATTGCCTGCAGCATCACGGAGAATGTAGCCCCTTGCCAATACATGAGAAAAAGATTCATCATTTTTCCGCAGCCGGTATTCGGCTTCCCAGAAGGTGGCTGTTTTATTTCCGAGTGTAGCGTGCAGGGAATGGATCGTGTTTTCCTTATCGGCATGATGGAGTAAGGTTTCCCATTGTCCAAGCTGCAGTTCATCTGGATGGTATCCGAAAAGGTCTTTCAATCCCTCTCCCCACATGATGTGATCGGAAGCAATGTCCCAGTCGTAGATGGCGTCATCTTTTGCTGCCAGTCGGAATCTTTCATTGGAAATATACAGTGCTTCCGCTGCAGTATGTTGCTGGGTAACATCCTGAAAAAACACGGAAAGCCCGGTGGCAGATGGATAAGCATTGATAGCGAACCATTTCTTAAAAGGCTCAAAGTAACCCTCAAAGTGAACAGACTGTTGTGTCTGCATTGCCTTGTGGTCCTGCTTATAATAGATGGTATCGACCATTTATGGAAAACACTCCCAAA
>JBGTIL010000638.1:0-2344 GCA_041745695.1 Chitinophagaceae bacterium
TTGAACAATGAGGTCGGCAAGTCTTTGTATGCCATCATCGGTTGGATTGATGTGGTATAGCTTTATTTTTTTAGCGCAGGCGTATATATAGTCAGCGATATCATCAAGTGCGCTGGCGAGGTGGTGGATGTCTTCGCGGTCGAAAGGTGTAATAAAGTTACGTCCGAGTTCGGTGAAGATCCGGTGGGTGAGTTCGTCGTTGGCATGTTCCAGGTCTTCAATGGGCTTAATCATCGTTGCCCGTTTGTTGTAGTCGGGCTCCGCTACAAGGGCTGCCAATTGCTCCGCCATGATGGCACCGTTGTTAGCCACTTCTTCAAATAGTCCGTAAAAAATTTTGTCTTTCGGACTGAACAATTTTGATAGGGAAAATGCCATAGTGGTGTTTTAGAATTATGCGAAAATAGGTTCTATTGAGCCCATCGATTTTGTTTACATAGAATTAATAGAAAGTTAATACTACAGCATAATAATGGCATTCTCGGAGGTTAGTTTATGAAATACACAGCATTAAAGGTATTATTTACTGTTGATCCGGAAGAAAATTGAGACTGCGAATCAGGGGTAATGATCCAGGCATAGATCCTATAAGATACCTACTCCTGCTGGAATGTACGTCATCGGAACTCCTCTACCCATCTGTGGCAACTTGGTGCTGGTAACATTCCGGTAACATTGGCTTCATGTTTTGGTAACATTCGGGTAACATGGGAATAACAACACAAGGGTTCCTTTGCAGGAAACTCTAAACCGTGGCTATGTTGGCTAGAATGATTGTTAGCTTATTATTTATCTGTCTGACCGCTCCGGCTTTGATGGCGCAGGCCCTGAAACTGAATGGTAAGATACTGAATGATAAGAATGAACCACAGGTAGGGGTTAGTATCAAAGTAACCAGCGGACCCGCAACCACTTCAGACGGCGACGGAAATTTTTCCCTGTTGCTGACCCCAGGCAATAAATATGTGGTTACGTTTTCTGCTGTTGGATACACTACCAAGACCCTGAATGAAGTAGAAGTTGTACCGGGTCAGGTGAACGAATTGAACGTCTTAATGGCGATAGCGGCGAGCGACCTTACGGGCGTTACCGTTACAACAACAGCTACCTCCGCACGGAGGGAGAACGTAAACTCGCTGATCCAGTTTCAGAAAAATACTAATACAGTTGCTTCGGTGATTTCTGCAGAGGCGATCCGCCGGTCGCCAGACCGGAATACAGGTGAAGTTTTGAAGCGTACACCAGGTGCCAGTATACAGGAAGGTCGTTTTATAATTGTGCGGGGGCTGGCAGACAGGTATAACCAGGCTATGCTTAACGGTATTTTATTAAGCAGTACCGAGCCCGATCGTAAAACTTTTTCGTTCGACCTCATTCCTGCCTCCATGATCGACAATATCGTGATCAACAAAGCCTTTGTCCCTGAATTGCCAGGCGAGTGGGCTGGTGGCCTGATACAGGTGAACACCAGGGATATCCCTTTGAGAGGGTTTTTTAACGTGCAGGTAGGAACAGGTTTTAATACCCAAACCATAGGAAATCCATTTTTTCGTAATTCAGGTGGAAACCTTGATTTTCTCGGTATGGATGATGGCTACCGCGCATTACCATCAGGTTATAAAAATAAGTCGTCGTTCGACGCACTCACACCTGCAGAGAAGACTGCCATAGGTAAGGAGCTCAAAAATTCCTGGACGGCAAGCGAAAGCACGGCCCCACTAAATCTTTCTCTCCAGGCCAATGGTGGCTTCAGTCAAAAGATCTTTGGTAAAACAGTAGGGGGCACTCTTGGAATTTTATACAACAAGTCGAACAGATACATCAAACAAGTAAACCAGGACCAGGAAATAGCAGACGGCCTAGTAACACCTAACTATCTTTTTAATGATGACAGATATGCCCAGGATGTTTCCATTGGCGGACTGGGAAGTTTGAGCGTACAGTTCAATCCCAGGCATAAGGTATCGGTTAAAACCATCGTTAACATCAACTCTCCCAATTCTGTAACGCAGCGTAATGGACAGGATTTTGTACGGGGTTTGGGCGAAGATGTGAGAGGCTCAGATTTTACCTTCAAGCAGAACACATTTTTCACTTCGCAGCTAACGGGCGATCATACTTTAAGTTCCAGAGTAAGAGCCAAGTGGTACGGGGCATTCAATATTCTGGATGGCTACATTCCCGATCAGCGACGGATCTTGTACACGCGCAACTCAGGTACTACAGATCCTTTCCGCCTGTTGATCTCAGGCACGCTGTCGCAGCAAAGTGGCAGCCGTATTTTCCAAAACCTGAGCGACTATATATATACAGGTGGTGGTGACCTCTCAGTGAACTACAATTT
>JBGTIL010000639.1:0-6495 GCA_041745695.1 Chitinophagaceae bacterium
AGCTCCTCCTACGAAGGAGAACTGGTTGAAACCAAACAGAAATTCAACAACGCTTATCCTGTCAGCCTGTTTCCTTCCATCTTCATTAGCCAGAAGCTGACTGAATCAGACATGGTACAGGCAAGTTTTACCAGAAGAATCAACCGACCGAATTTCTTTCAATTAATTCCTTTTGCCGACTATGCCGACGAATTAAATATCACACAGGGCAACCCTGATCTTGTACCAGAGTTCACTTCATCGGTGGAAATGTCTTACTCCAAAACATTTAATAAGAGTAATAACTTTTTGGGATCTATTTACTATAAAAAAACCGACGATCTTATTACGCGGTACCTTGTAAAAGGAACAAACCCTTTTACAAACAAGGATGCCTTAATCAACACTTACATCAATGCTGCCTCCAGCAATTCTTATCGTACCGAACTAACATCCCAGAACCTGCTCACGAAATGGCTTGATATTACCACTAATGTTAACGTCTACAGGGCCAGTATCAGAACAGAAAAAACACCGGCGAACAGCCTGTGGAGCTGGTTCGGTAAATTCAATTCCAATTTTAAACTTCCTTCCAACTTCAACGTGCAACTTTCAGCAACCTACCAGTCGAAAACCAACCTGGCAGCCGGGGGCGGCGGCGGTTTTGGTGGCCCTCCGGGAGCACGCGGTGGTGGCGGACCGGGTGGACCCGGCGGATTCGGGCAAGCCCAGAGTGCAGCGCAAGGATACATCAAGCCATCATACGGAGTTGATCTTGCCGTTCGGAAAAACTTTCTTAAGAACAATGCCGCCTCTGCAACGCTTAGTGTGAGTGATATCTTCCGGTCGCGTGGTTTTAACCAGTACTCAGAAAGCAGCTTTTTTATACAGCAGTACAACCGGCTTCGCGATCCGCAAATGGTGCGGTTAACTTTTGCTTTCCGATTCGGAAAAATGGATGCTACTCTCTTCAAACGAAAAAACATGCGCAGTGAAGACGGAGCTGTACAGGGTATGTAACCAAACAACGGCATGCGAAAGACTGGTTTCTGACGCATGTTGCGAGTTACCTGGCAGCAACTCGATGAATCACCTGACTTAATCCTGTAAATAGGCCCACTGGCAAGATCACAAAACATACAACCAATGACAAAGCATCTACGTTCTCAATGGACCATCAGCGTGAGTGCAATCCTGATAGGCATTACACTGATTGCCGGCAAGGCATCTAACCACAGAGATACCGGTAGCATCACTGCAGACAGTTCCATTGTCTATGTAAAGAACATCAATGGTCACCTTCTGGGCTACGCCCGCAGGTCGGGAGTGTCCCTGCTAACAATCAGGGGCCTGACATTTAAAGACCCTGAATAAAAACAAAACGCTTGACAAGTATGAAGACTGGCGGCTCACCGTGGAGGAACGCGCAAAAGACCTTGCTTCTAAGAGGACTGTCGAACAAATTGCGGGGCTTATGCTCTATAGCGGTCACCAGGCTGTACCAGCCGACCCCTGGGGATTCGGGGCTGCTACTTATAACGGAAAAACTTTTGCAGAAAGTGGCGCACAGGCGCACGATCTTACAGACCAGCAGAGAAAATTTCTCGCAGAAGACAATTTAAGACACGTACTGGTAACACGCCTGCAAAGCCCGCTAATAGCCACCGCATGGAATAACCAGGTACAAGCCCTGGTGGAAGGTCTGAGATTGGGTATACCCGCCAACAATAGTTCTGACCCAAGGCATAATGCCGTGGCAAGCACAGAGTACAATGCAGGAGCCGGCGGAAACATTTCTATGTGGCCGGAAGCGTTGGGCTTAGCCGCTACATTCGATCCTGAGCTCGTGCAGAAATTTGGAGCCATAGCTGGAAAAGAATACCGGGCTTTGGGCATTGCAACGGCGCTGTCACCCCAGGTAGATTTAGGAACCGAGCCCCGATGGAATCGTCTTGTGGGTACGTTTGGCGAGGACCCCCAATTGTCGGCAGAAATGGCCAGAGCTTACATTGACGGATTTCAAACATCTACCGGAAAAGAAGAAATCAAAAACGGATGGGGTTATAACAGTGTCAACACAATGGTGAAGCACTGGCCTAGCGGCGGTGCCGAAGAGGGCGGCAGAGACGGGCACTTCGCATACGGTAAGTTTGCAGTGTATCCCGGAAACAACTTTCAATCGCACCTGGTTCCTTTTATTGATGGAGCTTTTAAGCTTTCGGGAAATCGAAAAAAGCATCGGCAGTAATGCCCTACTACACGATTTCTTTTAACCAGGATAAAAAATATGGTGAAAATGTTGGTAACAGCTTCTGCAAGTACATTATCACCGACTTGCTGCGCGGCAAGTATGGCTATGATGGCGTTGTATGTACCGATTGGATCATCACTGCCGATGAGGGCAAGACGCCAGACATTTTTGCTGGCAAATCATGGGGTGTAGAAAAGATGACTGTTGCAGAACGTCACTACAAGGTATTGATGGCTGGCGCCGACCAGTTCGGAGGTAACAACGCCGCGGGTCCGGTACTGGATGCATACAAAATGGGTGTTAAGGAACATGGCAAAACGTTTATGCGTAAGCGCTTTGAGCAATCCGCAATTCGTTTATTGCGTAATATATTCCAGGTAGGACTGTTCGAAAATCCTTACCTCGATGCTGCTGCATCAATCCAGACAGTTGGCAAACCCGAATTCATGAAGGCAAGCTATGATGCACAATTGAAATTGATTGTGCTGTTGAAAAACAAGGCCGCAGTGCTGCCCCTGAAAAAAGGTACTACTGTGTACATACCCAAACGGTTTACGCCTGCAGGAAGAGATTGATTTGGCATTACAACTCCAGAAAAAATTGAGTATCCTGTAAACATCGATATGGTGAAGAAATACTTTACTGTAACTGATGACCCCTCCAGGGCAGACGTCGGGCTGGTGTTTGTGCAAGGTCCGGGTGGAGGTGTTGGTTATGATAAAGCCGACAAGGCAACAGGAGGAAATGGTTACGTTCCCATCACCCTGCAATACGGCCCGTACACCGCGGCAACCGCGCGTAGCCAAAGTATCGCAGCGGGGGACCCTGTCATTGATTCTATAAACGTGAATCGTTCCTACAAAGGCAAAACCGTTACGGCGGCTAACGCTGCAGACCTGAAAGCTATTTTGGATACAAAGGCCGCGATGGCAGGAAAGCCGGTGGTGGTTTCTTTGGCGCTGAGCAATCCTGCAGTGGTTTCGGAATTCGAAAAAGAGGTGGCAGGAATTCTGGCCAGCTTCGATGTGCAGGATCAGGCCTTATTGGATATTATTTCAGGAGCAACAGAACCATCTGGTCTTCTACCCGTGCAAATGCCTGTAAACATGGAGACCGTGGAGACGCAGCAGGAAGCTGTGCCGCACGATATGGAATGTCATGTAGACTCGGAATCCAACAGGTACGATTTCACTTTTGGTTTGAATTGGAAAGGCGTCATCAATGATCGCAGAACTCTAAAGTACAAAAAACAGTTGCGTAAGCTCTAATGACCCCGGTGCTACAACGAAACCTTACCAGCATGGAGAATCAATCTGCTTCGCCATGTTGTAGTCTATTGCATAGATGAAGTTTTGCCTTGAGCCAGAAATGGAACGTCAGCTTTTCATTCGCGCGCAAGTACGGCATTACTCAACCATTAAATCGATGTGTACTTTGTGTGTGCCAATGTTCAGGATGTTGTTGTGCACAGACATATTCGTATAGTCGTTAATATGACCGATGACTTTATCATGAACGTAGTTCTCATTGTTTACTGCAATTACGTACATGCCTGCGGCTATAGCTGAAAGAATGCCACTGTTCGAATCTTCGAAAACCAGGCAGCCTGCCGGCTGTAATTGTAGTTTAGAAGCACCCTTTAAATAAGGTTCCGGGTCGGGCTTGCCCCGCGTGATCTCATCGCCGGTTACGCAATGGCTAAAGAAACGATCGATCTTGTTAAGCCTTAATATTTTTTGGGTCCGTTCAAGCGGTGCACTGGTAACCACGGCAATTTTGTGAAAGGCAGATGCTATCTCGCTTACAAACCTTGCCGCCTCCTGCATAAGAGCCGGGTTCAGGTTACGGTCGAACACAAGCGCAGCTTCAATGATTTGTTTCTTTACAGCGGGGTCAGATAGCTGAAATAATTCATTGATGGTGTCTATGGTGGTACGCCCGTAAATATGCTCTGCAATAATTTGATCTGTTAAGATCAGATTTTCTTTAACTGCCCAGGCTCTCCAGAATTTTTCTACTTCTGCATTGGAATCAACCAACACGCCGTCCATGTCGAACAGGATACCTTTGATGCTGTATGTTTTCATAGCTGAATGGATTTTTTTTCGATGGCGCTTTGTTGTTTAATTCAATCAATCCGGAAATCATCCGTTGGCATCACTACCGGAAATCAAACCACAGCGTACCCTTAAATGGTTCACCGTTGGCTGTGGTCCGCTGGCTTTGTGGGCCCATAACTTTTGCAGCCTGGAACTTGGTACCTATGGCGGGGATCGCCTGCAGAAATCCGAGGTTGCCCTCCGGGAACGGCGGCTCCACATTGTTGTTTTGCAGCGCGTCTTTTTCCCTGGCAGGGTGCAGCATTTGAAAGAACGTGTTCTTATCACTGCTGTAAACAGTAAACGGCGATTCTTTGTTTTCAATCACCACCCAATTAATTTCGGCATGATAACCTTTGAATTCGGGATACTGAAAAGTTTCCCCGGTCACAGCGTTGTTGTATGCCTTCTGCCAAACGCCAAACTGCTGACCTTTTAATCGGTTCTTCCACACCCTGTATGGTCCCCGACCAAGCCATTTCATTCCAGTTATCCTGTCTTCCGGATAGTTGAAACTCAGTCCCATGAAGTCGGCTTCGCCTGTTTGTGTGTATTGGTATTCCAGTTTCACTGCCTGTCCGGTGGTAAATGTCCATTTCACGTGCAGTGATGCGGCTCCACGATAATCGGCTTCAACAATGTATTGCTCTTCAACCGCCTTATGAGAAAAGTTTTTCAAGTTCAGCGAAATGCCCGCCAATACCGGACCTCCTGATAACGACACAGTGCCCGAAGGCTTCACCACCTTCTGAACGTAGCCCGTGGTTTTATCAAAAAAGTAGTCGACACCATCACAGGTAATGCGCAGGTCAGTTGTTGTTTCGGTGGGCTGTATCGAACCTTTTGCACGTGTTCGTGGCGCCATGCTTGCTATCTGGGCAGGCGTCGAAATAGGCCAACTCCAGGTAAATAGTTCCTGCTTGTCGGGTCCATAGGCTGTAAGGTGGAGCGCATCATTCGCGGACCAATTAGTGGGTATGGCGAGCTTCAGCACCCCCTTACCACCAGGCTTAATATCCGGCGCTGCAGGTGAGCCAAACGCTTTAACCACGGCTTTAGTAGTCTTGTCGGTGGCGCGGGGAAACGTGACCAACTTCCATGAAAAAGAACACTGGTTCAGGTTGGTAAAAGAATACCTGTTCTGTACGTGGATGTCCCCGGCGAAATTTCCATCAATAATCGGCAGATCAACATAAACCGGTGACCAAATTTCTTTGATGGTATAAAAGCTGGCTTCCTTCTCCCGATGCGGTCCAGCAATACCATCGGCTCCATGGTTGCCATCAGAATCGTATGTACCATCCTTATCGGTACGCAGTACTGCTTCGTCTACCAGCGCCCACATAAATCCTCCTGCTCCATATGGGTGTTTGAGCATCAAACTCCAAAAATCGTCGAGCCCTGCCCCGGCGCCGCCATCATAAAGCCCATGCATGAACTCGGTTGTAAAAAAAACATCCTTCTCCTCAGCCACAGATTTTACAATGTAATTGTAATCAGGGTAATGCTTTGTTTGGGTGCCATTGAATTTTCCCCAGGGATGTATCACGATTCTGTTTTGTGGATCGTATAAGCCATAGTCACCGTCGAGCGCAGTGTTCCAGCCACCCTCATTGCCGTTGTCCCACATGATTATGGAAGGATGGTTCACATCGCGAATGACCATTTCTTTAACCAGCCGGCGGCCCACTATTGTATCATATTTGGCCTGCCAGCCTGCGAGTTCGTCGAGCACATACAATCCCAACGAGTCGCAAATATCAAGAAATTCCTGGTCGGGGGGATAGTGCGACATGCGCACCGCGTTCATATTCATCTCCTTCATCAGGCGCACGTCCATCAGGTGAACGGCGCTGCTCAACGCTCGCCCGCTTTCCGGCCAAAAGCTATGACGGTTACTTCCCTTCAGCACGATCCTCGCATCATTCACGTACAACCCATCGTTCGTTCTGAGTTCGACGGTGCGGAAACCGAACCTTTGTTTGGTTCTGTGAAGCACACGCTGGCCCTGTTTTACGGTGACAACGACCTGGTACAAGTTCGGAAACTCAGCACTCCATAATTTGGGTTTAACGAGGGTGCTTTTCAGAGCCGCATGCGTGAGTGTTTTGTTAGTCGCTACAGAAAAAACCTTCCCTACGTTTGTGCCGCTGAGCGTTTGTACCT
>JBGTIL010000640.1:0-5696 GCA_041745695.1 Chitinophagaceae bacterium
ATGTAAATGAAGAAAACCTTTTGCGCGCTCACGAAAAGTGAAACACTTAAACAAACAAAAGCGAGCAGCATTTTTTTCATAGCAAGTAAAATTACAGCAAATAGTACACCCCCATAAACACGGCTTGTCCAATTTTAGCAAAGCGGTGTTAATTACTAGGCTACATTTGAAGGCTTAAAAACACAAGATGAAAAGATTTCTATGGATGGGGGCCCTTATTATTACCAGTGTGGCCTCGGCGCAGGAAAAACAAGGCGACGTACCAGTATCAAAGACGTACCAGAGAACACCGGAGAAGATTAATGATATGGTACACACGCGGCTGGAAGCACGGCTGGACTATACAAAATCGCAACTGGCCGGCAAGGTGTGGCTGACTTTGAAACCACACTTCTACCCTACCGATTCTTTGCTGCTGGATGCCAAGGGTATGGAAATAAAAAATGTATCCATGAGCGGTGGCAAAACAAACAGGCCATTGAAGTTTCGATATGACGGATTGTTTCTCGACATAGAGCTCGATAAGACCTACCGGGGCGGCGAATCATATACTGTTGCCATTGAATATATAGCAAAGCCCGACGAGTTCGAGGCAAAAGGAAGCGCTGCCATTACAGACGCTAAAGGATTGTATTTTATCAATCCTCGCGGAGAAGATAAAGACAAGCCTACACAGGTGTGGACGCAGGGAGAAACGGAAGCCTCCTCAGTGTGGATACCTTGCATCGATAAACCCAATCAAAAAACAACACAGGATTTCTCACTAACGGTTCCCCAGCAGTACGTTACGCTCAGTAACGGCAAACTCACAGCCCAAAAGCGCAATGCTGATGGTACAAGAACAGACAACTGGAAAATGGAACTTCCACATGCACCCTACCTTTTTTTTATTGGTGTTGGCGCCTACGAAATTATCCGCGACAGTTACAAGGGTAAAGAGGTAAGCTATTACGTAGAAAAAGAGTACGCACCGGTAGCCAAAAAAATATTTGGCAATACCCCCGAAATGATGAAATTCTTTTCAGCCATTACCGGCGTTGAATATCCATGGGTGAAATATGGTCAGATCGTTGGCCGCGACTACGTTAGTGGAGCCATGGAAAATACTACGGCTACTATACACCAGGAAAGTGCCTACCAGGATGCCCGCGAACTTGTTGACGGAAACGTTTGGGAAGGAACGATTGCACATGAACTTTTTCACCAGTGGTTTGGCGACTATGTAACTTCTGAAAGCTGGAGTAACCTTACGCTCAATGAATCATTTGCCAATTACAGCGAATACCTGTGGCAGGAATACAAGTATGGCAAGGATGCAGCTGATGAACACAATTTCCAGGACATGCAGGGCTACCTGCTTAGTGGCAGTGAAAACAAGGATCTCGTTCGTTTTCATTATGGCGACAAGGAAGACATGTTTGATGCAGTAAGCTATAACAAAGGAGGACGCATTTTACATATGCTGAGGAACTACGTTGGAGACAGTGCTTTCTATAAAGCCCTGAATAACTACCTTGTTACTAACAAATTTAAATCGGCAGAGGCGCATCAGTTGCGGCTTGCGTTCGAAGAAGTAACAGGCAAAGACCTGAACCCCTTCTGGAACCAGTGGTATTTTGGAAGCGGACATCCTAAGCTCGATATCAACTATTCTTACAACCCAACCGCTAAACTGGCACAGGTTATTGTGAAGCAAACCCAAACCGGCAGCAAGGTTTTTGAGCTGCCAGTAGCAATTGATGTATGGCAGGGAAATCAAAAAACCCGCTACAATGTGTGGCAAAGAAATAAGGTAGACACATTCACTTTTGCAGCCGCTACTAAACCCAGCCTGGTTAATTTTGACGCCAATAAAATGCTGCTGGCACAGAAAACAGAAACCAAAACGCTCGATGAATACATTCACCAGTACACGCAGGGCGGCAACTACGTTGACCGCAGGGAAGCAATTGATGCGGGTGCTAAAAAACAGGAAGAATTAAAGGGAGTAGAAATTATGACCCTGGCGCTGAAAGATAAATTCAGTGGACTACGTTCCTACGCAATTGGCAAACTGGATTTGCGCAGGGAAGGATTGAAAGCAGCAGCAGAGCCGCTTTTGGCAGAGCTGGCAAAAAAAGATGCAGCTTCTACCGTTCGTGCAGCAGCCATTGCAAAACTCGGAGATTACAAAAAAGCAGTCTATGCTTCCTTGTTTAAATCTGCACTATCAGATTCTTCCTATAGTGTGGCGGGTAGTGCGCTGGAAGCACTTGGAAAAGTAGACAGTGCTGCAGCTTTTGCCGAAGCAAAACGTTTGAGTGGTGGCATTACCAAAGGAAGACTGGCAGCTGCCGTGTCTGCTTCTATGATTAAATATGGTGATGAGAGCGCTGCCTCCACTATACTGGGAAATTTTGAAGCCATGCCCTTGGGCCAGGCGAAACTGGAAGCCCTCCAGCCGCTTACCGAGTTTTTAGTGAAAGTGGCTTCCTTCGAAATATTTAAACGAGGCGTAGACGACATTGAAGCGCTGTTCACAGCTGTTCCGGAAGCTTATCGAGCCCAGGTGAGTCCATTCATCCAGGGGTTATACAGCACTTTGCAAAAAGCGAAGATCGCAGCCGGGCAAAAGCAATTGGCGGATTATGTCGGCAGCAAAATTACCACCGCAGACAAGAAAGGATTATAATCACAACAAGTCTAAAGATGAAACCGCACCACAACGTGCGGTTTTTTTGTGTCGTCAACGTATCGGTACAAAATACGCTGCCTACTGAAATGAGGCTTTGCAATCGGTGCGGACGACAGCCAGCCGGGCCATTAAAAAATTGGCACCGCCGAAGCAGTGCCAATCAGAAAGAACTTCAATAACAAAACAGGTATTATAATCCTAAGCCAAGGGTAAATGCTTTCGCCGGTTTGGAGAAATCAACCAGCTTGGTTGCCGTGCCGGCAGTAAGGTTGATACTGTATAGCGCTCTTGCACCAGAAACGGTGAAAAGCCCATAAGCCTTACCGGTAGTACTGCCGATATCAAAACCATTTGAAGCATCGATGTTGATGCCCAGGTTGCCGGTTTCAACGAGTGTTCCATTGTTCGGCGGATTTTGTATATACAATTTATCAGTAGTATGGTCGATGTCAAATAACACAGTTGTGGTGGCACCCGCAAAATTATTGGTATAGGCAGCAGCACTCACGTTTGGAGTTCCGGGATTAAGTGACATATCAACGGCAGCCACTGTTCCGAGGTCGGGGTGTAGGCGTAAATTTTGTCCGTTATCACTCACTACACGGATACGATCCACTGTGGGATTAAAATCAAATGCGAAATTGGTTCCGCTCAGCAATGGAAGCAATGGTGCTGTGCCTACAGCTGTTGCTGCACCGGACGAAGCATTGATCGTATACAACCGGCTGGAACTGCCCAGGGCATACAACTGACCATTTAAAGGACGCATATCGAGGCCAAGGACCATTTCGCCACCTGCCATACCTGTGATTGGTTTGGTAATGATGTTAGGAGAGGTTGTTGCCGTGGCATCAAAGATCAGTAGGTTATTCATATCATCCACTGCGTAAGCCACAGGAGTAACAGGAATGGCGATAGCAGCGATAGGCGTGGAAGCATTAAATGCACCCAACAAAGTCGCTTTGCCCGAAGTAGTATCCACCTGGTACAAGCCTGCTTGACCACCGACAGTTAAACTAGCCAGGGCAACTGCACCGGTGGGAGAAATGTCGAAGCTGCCCGGTCCGGTAATCGCACCCAGTCCGAGTGATCCGATTTCCACCAGCGTTCCGTTATTGGGTGGAACCTGTCTGAATAACTTTCCGCTGGTTGCATCAATATCATATAACACAGTAGCAGTAGAACCGGCAGTATTACCTGAATAGGCAACTGCAGAAACAGCGGCGCCGGCAGCACCATTGATGTTGCCGTCGGTAGCTGCAGCAGCTCCTGTTTCAGGATTGAGGCGAAGGTTCTGACCAGTGGCAGTAACCACCCGGATGCGGTCTACGGTTGGATTAAAATCAAACCCTACCATTGTGCCGGTGAGGGCCGGGCTAAAAGATCCGGCTCCAACCCCGCGGGCAGCACCCGTAGTTGTGTTGATTACGTACAGGCGGCTGGCGCTTGTTATGGCGTACAATTCCCCTGTTGCCGGACGGAAGTCAATTCCAAGAACTGATTCGCCCGTCGGCACACCAGTGAGTGCAATCGAAGACATAGCTGTCCCAGGTGCATTGGCATTAAACTTTAATAACTGGTTGCTGCTGCTTACAGCAAAAAACGTAAGATCAGGCTTGACTACCGGCGCGGGAATATCTTTTTTTTCACAGCCGGTGGAAAGAAATAAAACGAGCGCCATTGCTGCAATAGCAACATGGGAATGCAGGGAGAAACGGTTTTTCATAGTATGAATTTGCCGAAATATACGATCGAAATTTTAGAATGGATTGATTCTTAGAAGTCTTTACCAACTGCCACCAGCACCGCCTCCGCCGCCACTACCGCCGCCAAAACCTCCAAAGCCGCCACCACCGCCTCCAAATCCACCGCCTCCGCCGCCGCCACCGAAGCCGCCTGGTAAGAATATCGGACCACCAAACCCACGGTATCCGCGCCTTGACATCAGCCCTCCCCCGCGACCTCCGCCACCAAACATATTGAAGACGAACATGAGTACGAAAAGCGTAACGATGATACGACCCAGGCTAAAACCGCCTTTACGTCCGGTTTTCCGGTATCCTGCTGGCGCCTGGTATTCGCCCGCTGCTGCCCTGATTATAGAGTTGGCAGCCTGGTCGAACCCTCTGTAGTAATTACCCTCACTGTCTTCACGAAAATGAGGAACAATATCATTTTCAATAATATTCCTTGCCGTGATGTCAGGTACAGATCCCTCCAGGCCAAAGCCGGTGGAGATCCAGATCTTCCGGTCCCTGATCGATGCCAGCAGTACAACACCATTGTCTTTGCCTGCCTGTCCGCCAACACCCCACTTACGCAAAATTTCCAGTGCCACTTCGCTGATCTCCAGTTCGCCGATAGATCCAACTGTTACTACAGCAATTTGCACAGAAGTGCTGTCGTCATAAGCTACCAGCTTATTTTCGAGGGCTTGTTCCTGCGCCGGCGTCAGAACATCGGCGAAGTCGTTAACAAGCCGGGGAGGCGATGGCTGTCGCAATGAATCCCGAACAAATTGTTCCGTTCTTTGCCCAAGGCAGCCAAGTGACAGAAATATTGCGGTAATGAAAAATAGTTGCTTCATGTATTATCTGCCAAATACAATGTCGTCCGGCAATTCGTTTTTATCGGTTTCACTCGCGTAGGGAAAATGCCGGTGTAATACTTCTCCGATGTCATTTACGACCTGGCAAATGCCATCACCTAAATGAGCCTCCTTAAAAAACACAAGCATTTTATTCACTTCGTCTTCCCAGTAGGCCTGACCTACTTTTTGGTGAATGCCTTCATCTCCATACACAGCCGCCTGCCTGTCTTTTACTGCAACGTATACAAGCGTGCCGTTGCGCTCGGAGGTTTTTGCCATTTCTAACTGTGCAAAGAGCTCGCGGGCACGATCAATGGGATCTAAAAACTTGCACCGCGACTCCACGAAAATGCGCACCTCGCCACTCGTGCGCAGTTCAGCTGCACGAATGGCTTCAACGATGGCTTCTTTTTCGACTTGCGTAAAAAAATC
>JBGTIL010000641.1:0-2706 GCA_041745695.1 Chitinophagaceae bacterium
TTCCCTTGTCCGTACTGGCAAAGCACCGGGGGCAAATACAACAAATTGAAGCCTTATTGCTAGGACAGACAAACCTGCTCCGAGGGCGTTTTCGGGATGATTACGCAAAGCTCCTCCAGCGCGAGTACCGATACCTGGTAAAAAAATGTAAATTATCTCCGATACATGTGCCTGTGTATTTTTTGCGTATGCGTCCTGGTAACTTTCCGACCTTACGCTTGGCCCAGTTGGCTATGCTGGTCTTTCAAACCGAACATCTCTTTTCAAAGGTCATAGAGGCAAAAACTACCGACGACATCAGGAAGCTGTTTTGCCTCACCGCCAATGATTACTGGCATTACAGGTATCGCTTCGATGAGCCATCGCCACATAAAAAAAAGTCATTAGGCAGCACAACCATCGATGCTCTTCTAATCAATGCGGTGATCCCAATGATATTTGCTTACGGTCATTACCACAGCGACGCGTCACAAAAGCTCAAAGCCATCCAATGGTTAGAAGAAGTGGATGCAGAATCGAACAAAATATCTGCCCTGTTCTGTGCCGCATCGCTTTCCAATAAAAGCGCTTTTGATTCGCAGGCTTACCTCGAGTTAAAGGCGCACTATTGCGACCCGCGACGCTGCCTTAACTGCGCGGTGGGCAGTGCACTGCTAAAAATGGACTAGTACCAGATCACGTCATTCCTTAAATTAAAATACTTTGTATAGAAGAAAACAAAACAGGGACGCAGTCGTGCAAGCCTGGCTTCATTGATTTGTACAACTTTCCCTGCATGCAGCACTAGGACCACCTGCCCCAGTTAATGTTCACCTTTATATCGGGATGAATGCTCTTCATTACCGGGCATGTGTCTGCCGTATTTTGCAGTACCAATTTCGATTTAGGGTCAATTGCCGCAAGCCCATCCGGTACGTGAACTGTTAAATTAATTGCTCCCACGCGCCTGGGTTCAGTGAGCATCATTTTTTCAACTTCAATTTTCAAACCTTCCAGTTCTACATTCATGGTGCCAGCTTTAATGCCCATCACCGTTAACATGCAGGCTGCAAGCGAGGTTGCCAATAAGTCTGTGGGAGAGAAGCGCTCTCCTCTGCCACTATTATCGGTAGGTGCGTCGGTTTCCACCAGCGAGGCAGACCTTAGGTGGGTCAATTCGGTACGGAGGTCGCGGGTGTATACAGCAGTGGATGTCATTGTCTGTTTTTTGACTAAATTTACGCCAACAACTTAGCAATAATGGTGAAAAAGCTTGCCCTGTTCTTTTTCCTCCTGGTTACACTTCATTCAACTGGTCAGGATTCCACCGCCACCCAACGCGAACAAAAAAACAGCCGTAAAACCGAAAAGCGTGAGCGGCGAAATGCCATCATCAAGCAGGAAGAAGAAGGCGTACTTGCTTACAACAGGCAGTCTGTATTCGGTCTCCAGCTCCGTACAAACGGGTATGGTATCATGTATGAACTTGGTCGTTCGAAATCGCCCCGCTTCACTAATTTGTACCTCATAGAGTTGAGCGAGATCAAGCATCCCAAAGAGGAGAAGCAGCAAACCAGTACGGGCATTTTCAGCAATTCTTTTATTTACGGCAAGATCAATAATTTCTATCAATTGAAACTTGGTTTTGGACAGCAGTACATTCTTGGTCAGAAGGGCAATAAGAATGGTATCGCCGTGATGGGGATCTACCAGGGTGGTCTTGCGCTGGGTTTGCTTCGACCTTACTATTTAAATGTTGTAGACGACACGAAGGAACGCGACATTAAATACGATTCAAAAGACAGCCTGATTTTTTTAACAGGAACCATCAATGGCAGCAGTGGCATCAGTAAAGGCTGGAACGAAATAAAACTGAAGCCCGGTGCTTTCATCAAAACAGCCCTGCGCTTCGACTTCGGACGCTACAACGAATCGGTTAATGCGCTGGAAATTGGCGTTAGCCTCGATACTTACAGTCAAAAGATCCCAATTATGGCACCAAGGGGTTCCAATGGGCAGGAAGCGGTGAAACCCAAACAGCTTTTCTTTCAGGCGCACATCGCAGTGCTTTTTGGCAGACGGAAGTAACTAATTTTGCCGTTCATTCTTTTCGGTTGATGCGGTTGTCTTTTTTAGAGAGATCCGCAAAACAAATACACTATGACGGAACTCCCTGTAATTGCTTCGACACCGGTACCCGCAAGAAAATCAAAACCCGACTGGCTGCGTGTAAAGCTTCCCATAGGTGAAAGCTATAAGCATGTGCGCAACCTGGTTGACAAGCATAAATTACACACCATTTGCGAAAGTGGCAACTGTCCCAATATGGGGGAGTGCTGGGGTGCAGGTACAGCTACTTTTATGATACTGGGAAATGTTTGTACCCGAAGCTGTGGCTTTTGTGCTGTGGCAACAGGCCGACCGGGAGCAGTTGACTGGGATGAGCCTCAGCGTGTGGCTGAAGCCATTCACCTGATGAAAGTAAAACACGCCGTTCTTACTTCTGTGGATAGGGACGAAATTAAAGATGGAGGCTCCATCATCTGGTACAATACGATTAAGGCCGTAAAGTCTCTCAATCCCGGTACGACTTTAGAAACACTCATTCCAGATTTTAAGGGAGAGCGCGACAACATTCAGCGAATTATAGATGCTGCCCCTGATGTGGTATCGCATAACATAGAAACCGTAGAACGGCTCACAAAACAGGTGAGATCGGAAGAGCAC
>JBGTIL010000642.1:0-7359 GCA_041745695.1 Chitinophagaceae bacterium
AATTCTTCGGGATGGTAACCCCACAATTTTAGCGAAGCCTTGCTCGCCTGTTTAAATATCCCGTTCTCATCTACAGAGCAGATAACATCGGGCGACATATCAAACAGTTTTTGCAGCTGGGTATAAGAAGGGTAGGCAGAATCGGGCAGGTTTTGCGAAATGGGTTGGATGTGGTTTTTCATAGCAACAATTGCAGGATATGAAAGATAATGATCCGTGACGCACTGGAAAGTCCCGAGAGTAAAAAAGCTTGTAACTAAGTGTAAATGCTTGGATCAGGGTCTAAGTAAACCCTGAAATAACACCCAATATCCAGGTAGATTGCGTTTGCCAGAATTTCTGAGGCCAGCATTTTGCAGCGCACAAAAGATTTTACTGTAGGTCAAAATACTTATTTTTAAATGGCATTCCGCCGGGCGGTAACCGGGGGATCGAAACGGTTAAAAAATTTTAGACAACACAAATATTAAAGAGATGATGAAGCAAAAATTTACGGGCATTTGGGTTATTGGTTTGAGTTTGTTATTAGCTGCCTGTGGCTCGGCAAGCAAGATGTCGGGAGACAGTACTAATACCCTTGGCAGCCAGGAGAAAGCGGAGGGCTGGCAAATGTTGTTCGACGGAAAGACCACGAATGGCTGGCACACCTACGGCAAAGAAACCGTGGGGCAGGCCTGGAAGATCAGGGATGGTGTGTTGTATTTTGATACCACAAGGGTAAATGGAAAACGCGAGGGAGGAGGCGATATTACGACCAATAAGGAGTATGAGAATTTTCATCTGAAGTTGGAATGGAAGATCGCCCCGGGGGGCAACAGCGGGATCATTTTTTTAATCAATGAAGACACCTCGAAATACAAAGCGACTTATGCCACCGGCCCTGAAATGCAGGTGATAGATAATAACGGTCACGCAGATGCGAAGATCAATAAGCACCGCGCCGGCGACTTGTACGACCTGGTGGCAAGCTCAAAAGAAACCGTAAAACCCCTGAGCGAGTGGAACCTTGCCGAAATAAAACTGGATAGGGGTAAGCTGGACCTTTACCTGAACGGTGAAAATATCGTGTCTACTTCCATGACTGATGATAATTGGAAGACACTGGTAGCCGGAAGTAAATTTAAAAACTGGGGCGGCTTTGCCAAATTTTCAAAGGGAAAGATAGCGTTGCAAGACCACGGTAACATGGTGTCTTTCCGAAATATCCGGATTAAGGAACTGTAACAGGCTGAAGCCGATACAGCATTTAAAACGAAGGAGTGCCTTTTTATGGGTACTCTTTTTTTATGCCCCCATGCCGGGGCGAAGTGGGTGAGTTCTGTTGGGAGAGATTTTGAGTTGCAACTGTAAGACTGTAGATAAAAGAATAATGCACTAGCATTAGTACTACCTCCAGGAAGGGATCTTTGAATAAATAAAAACAGTTGTATGTGAATCAGCGACTGATCACAGGCTGCAAACAAAATACCTAACGTTGTTGCTTAACCGCTTCCAGTAAAGATTGTATAGCGTTTGAAAATACATTGTATGTGATTTATTTTTTAAAATCTGTTCTTTGTATATTTTCATCTGTAGAGCCTCACCTACTTCGGACGGCTGATCTTCTTTTCCTATCAATAACAATTTTAATTGTAAACCGGAAACCTCCCAGGTAACCAGTACATTAAAAACCAAAACTTCATTTTTATGAAAATTGCTTTTTCGTGCGCAGCCCTCGTGGTTATGATTTCCTGTATGAGTTTGCCTGCCCGTGCCGATGGTGGCATCCATGCAGGAAAAAGCCCTCATGCCTGTCCTGTGAACCATGGTTATGTGAATGGCAGCCATACCGATTGCAGGGTGAACAAAAATCAAAATGTTCCCTTTGACGGCGGACTTTCTTTGCTGTTGGGCGCCGGAGCCATATATGTTGTTAGAAGAGCGCGAGACCAGCGCAAAGAATCACAACGCGCACCGAAAAACAGTTAATGGTTTCCTTGTGCAACGCTGCTTTACTTTTTCTTTGAAGCACTTAACTAGTGATCGTTCACCCTAAGATTTTTCCGAGCCCGAACCTTGTGAAGCACATAGACTATGCGTGGATTACCAGGTTTTGCTTTCTTTTTACTGGTTTGTATTATTTTAATATTGCTTACATCGGGATTGTTGATCCGAAGAATTTCTATTTGCCTTTTCTTGATCACTATTTTAATTATATCTTCTGGTTTTCCGATTCCATAATCGCTGCATCCCGTATCATCGCAATGAATTTCGGCGTCGATGCTTAGGTAGCGGAAGGATACAAATTAATGGTTGATGAATAAACAAGTGTTACACTCAGCTACACCTGTGCGGGTTTTGGCATTGTGAGTTTTTGGCTGGCTTTTATCAATTCACACAAGCTGTCTTCTAAGGAGCGCATTGCATGGAGTGTCGCAGGGACGCTTGCCATATGGTTCATCAATTCCTGGCGTGTAGGCCTTTTGCTTGTAGCGCTATACCACAACTGGGCTGACAACAGCTTTATCAATCACCATGATTTTTCAATCGGGTTGCCTACGCCATTATCTCCTCTTTGATTGTACTTTTTTACAGGAAATCAAAGCCTAATGTCGTTCCCCCTTCCTGACCGAAAATAAGTGGAGCACCTGCGGGAAAATGGCATTCATAGTTTCTTCCACACCTCGCTGAGAGCCCGGCAGGGTGAGTACCAGTGTGTTGGCAACAAATCCCGCGACCCCGCGGGAAAGCATGGCAAAAGGCATACGTTGCTGGCCGTAACTTCTAACCGTTTCCATGATCCCCGGAATGGCTGTTTCGATCAGGGGTGCCACAGCATCAGGCGTAAGATCACGGGGGGATAAACCTGTACCACCGGTAAAAATCAGTAGCTGATGCTGGGGGTTGCAAAGTGCTTTGACTTTTTCCTGGATGCGGTTGAAATCGTCGGGTATCGTGTTGTAGGTTATTGTTTCAATTCCAAGTTGTTCAAGTCGGGCGATGATGGCTTTGCCGGAAGTATCCAGCTGTGTACCGTTGGAAACAGTATCAGAACAAACAACGACGGCAGCTTTCAACGACCCGGCAGATTCTTTAAACAGATCGGATTTGCCGCCTGATTTTTTTTCGAGCCGGATGCTGCTGATCTCAACTGATTTATCAATGGGCTTCAACATGTCGTACATGGTTAGGGCAGTAACTGCTGCACCGTGCATGGCTTCTACTTCTACGCCCGTTTTATAAACGGTGTGCACCTCCACCTGGATGATCACCTGTAACCCTTCTGTCTGGTAGGTAATAGCCGTGAACTCTACTGGCAACGGATGACAATCGGGTATCACATCGCTTGTTTTTTTCACTGCCAGCAAACCCGCTGCCCTGGCAAATTCAAACACATCGCCCTTGGGCACCTGGCGTTGCTGAATGGCAGCTATCGTTGCTGGCTTGGAAACGGTTACGATAGCCGTAGCTATGGCAATGCGAAGCGTGTTTGATTTATGTGTGATATTAACCATTGCGTAATTGATTGGCGTTCCAGGGGTAAGCTATCATGCCAGGCAGCAGTCAGATAGCCGTGTTTGTTTTCCAATGGTAGCTTTCATCTTCGAAAATCTCTTTGCCCCACACCGGGAGTTCGGCTTTGATCTGTTCTACGATGGCTGCACAGGCATCGATGGCTGCCCGGCGGTGCGACGCTGAGGTAAACACAAATAGTGAAATATCACCTGCAGCAACCCGGCCGAGGCTGTGATGGATGTGCATGCAGGTGAGCGCATACTTTTCAAAAAGGGTTTCCCTCATCTGCTGCATTTTCTCCAATGCCATCTCTTCATAAGTTGTGTAATCGATGGCCGCAACAGTTTTCCCGTCGATCATATCGCTGCGCACCTGTCCTAAAAAAAGGGAGTGCGCTCCGATGTTTTTCTGGCTGCTATGCTTGGCAATGCTCTCACCGATAAATGCCGGGCTGATGGCCCCCTGGGTGAATATGTTTTTTGGTTTCCTGTCGTTCATGATTATTGATTAGTCATCGGTCTGCATGCTTGCGAAATAACCTGTGCCTGTTGTCAATTATACATCTATTTCCGCTCCCCACTTAACCAGGCCACCTTTCAGGCTATACACTTCCCTGGAGGTACCAAATTCATCGTGTAACAATTCAGCAGCGTACAAACTTCTTATTCCATGCTGGCAAACCAAAAGTATTGTGTGTGGTTCAATACTACTCATGTGCTGTGTAAAAACAGACATAGGAATCTGCCTGTGTTCGAGGTTTTTAATCAAAGGGGTTTCACCAAATTCTCTCACATCAATTACAACAGCAGACTCCTGTTGCCTCAACTGATGAAACTGCCGGGCATCAATCTCTAGTCCAGGTGTTTCTTCGAGGGTGCAGGCAGCTACATAATCCATCGCCAAAAATGCATCCGTGGTGTTGGGCGCGGAAGCATGTTCGGCTGATGAAGCCACTAGTTCCACTGTATAGGTTTCATGCGTGAGGATGTCATAGGTTAGCAGTTTGTTGGTCAGGGGACTGCCGATGCCTGTCAGCAATTTGATAACTTCGGTTGCCTGCATGGTGCCAATAATACCGGGCAGCATGCCGAGTACGCCACCTTCTGCGCAATTCCTGATCTCGCCGTCTTTCGGCGGAACCGGAAACAGGTCTCTGTAATGAGCGCCCCGGTTATTGCTACCGGCAACATTGAAAACGGCTACCTGTCCTTCAAACATAGACACAGCACCGTATACGAGTGGTTTTTTGAGCAATACGCAGGCATCGTTGATCAGGTAACGGGAAGAGAAATTATCGGTACCATCAAGCACCAGGTCGTAGGCGGCAATGATGTCGAGGGCATTGTTGTTTTGGAGCTTTTGGTTGTGCACTACAATGGATACGTCGCTGTTTACCAACCTTAATTTAGTTGCAGCCACCTGTGCTTTGGGTTGCCCGACATCATCAGTGTTGAACAACACCTGGCGGTGCAGATTGGAAAGCGTTACAAGGTCGTGGTCGGCTATGCCAATTGTACCAATGCCGGCGCCCACGAGGTATTGCAGGGCAGGGCAACCCAAACCACCTGCACCTACTACCAGAACTTTGGCCTTCAGTAACTTCAGTTGTGCATCAACACCAAAACCTTTGAGGATGATCTGGCGGTTATATCTTTCGTATATGTCTTTGTCCTTCATTTTTTTATCCACCCGAGAAAGGCGGGAGTAAAGCTACCGTGCTTCCTTCTGCCAAGCCGGTGTTGCGGGAGATCGTTTTTTTGTCAATGGCAATCATATATTTCTTTGCTGCAAGAGCAGGATACATTTTCTGCAGCTCCTGAACCAGTGCATCAGAATCTGCACCGTCAGGGAGAGCAACCACATTGGTTTTGATAATTTCTGTTAGTTGTCCGAATGCCCTGAGCATAATTTCCATAACGGTGTAAATTTACACCTGTCAGCCTGCAGTTACCGCAGGTGCACCTGCTTGCGCACAATTTAATGATACCGCAACCAACCGCTTAGTATGGGAAAGTTTTTTGCCGCCATTTCTGACAGCCACCGCGCGTTCATACAAGCGCAGCATTTATTTTTTGTAGGTACGGCACCCCTCGAATCTGAAGGGCATGTGAACCTGTCGCCCAAGGGCCTGGATAGTTTCCGGATCCTGTCGCCGAACCGCGTGGCTTATATGGATATCGTGGGTAGCGGCAATGAAACCTCGGCTCACATTCTTCAAAATGGTAGAATCACCTTTATGTTTTGTGCCTTCGACGGAGCACCCAATATTCTGCGCCTTTATGGGAAAGGCGTCACAGTATTACCCGGCGATGAGGATTGGGATGACCTGGCACCCCACTTCACGCTCATGCCTGCTACGCGCCAGATCATTGTGGCAGCGATCACTGCAGTGCAAACTTCCTGCGGTTTTGGTATTCCATATTATACCTACGTTGGCGAAAGAGACCATGCACATCAATGGGCAGCTAAAAAAGGTGCGGAGGGACTGGAAGCATACAAGCAGGAGAAAAACCTGTTAAGTATGGACGGTCTTCCAACCGCGCTGGGCAAGCCTCAGGCATAAGTAAACAAAAGTTTATAGGCAGCTACAGCCAGCACGCAGGCGAGCACATTCTTAATGGCAGTCTGCGGAAATTTGAAAGAACCCAGGTAGGCACCGCAGAGTCCGCCAACGAAAGCCACCCCTACATACCACAACATGTCGGTACTTAGCTGGATACCTTTTGTAAGCTGCCCGAGTAACCCCGCAACTGAATTTACAAAAATGAAAAGGGCACTAATGGCTGCTGTCTGTTTTTGATCGGTCCATTTTAGAAGCAACAAAACCGGTGAGAGAATGATGCCACCACCGATGCCAATCATTCCCGAGAGTAAACCGATGACGGCTCCGATGAGTAAAGAAAGCCCGATGGTAGCCGGCTTCAGATCCTTTGGATCGGCATTCTTGAAAAAGAAAAAGCGGATAATGGGAAAGAGCAGCAGGACCCCTAATATTTTTTTGTAAGTATCACTGTCAATAGCGATCATACCACCCAAAAAGGAGAGTGGAATGGAGGCAAGTGCAAAGGGTAAGAAGATCTTCCATTTGAAAAATCCACCGCGGTAAAATTGAATGAAGGAAACAGAGGAAACAAACAGGTTCAGCAGGAGGGCTGTTGGCTTCATAACAGCTGGAGAGAAAGCAAATAAAGCCATCAGTGCCAGGTAGCCGCTTGCACCCCCGTGCCCAACAGAAGCATACAAAAGAGCTACAATGAAGAGGAGGCTAAAGAATAAGCTAAGGTTGGGTTCCATTGTTAGTGCATACCTGGTAATAAATATATCTCGACCATCTCGCCCGCAGTAAAATCTCCTCTCTCTTCCTCCAGGCAAATTAAACAATTCGCCTCCGCAAAGGAACTCAGCCTGTACGACTCCTGCGCACCAAGTGGAGTTACCTCACCGTTCTCATGCAATCCTTTTAAGAAATGCGTTAGACCTTTGGGTTTAGTTAGAGCCTTGGTCAGCGTGGCTTTCATTGGGCGCAGGCTGTGCTTTTTATTCGATAAGGCTTCAAGGGCAGGGAGTACATACTGATAAAAACAACTCAGTACCGACGAAGGGTTGCCAGGCAAACCGAAAACAAGTTTGGTATGCTGCCGGCCAAAGTACAGGGGCTTACCTGGACGTTGCTTCACCCTGTGAAACAGTTGCTGAACGCCGCATAGTTGAGTGGCTTCTATAACAAAATCGTAATCGCCAACACTAACGCCGCCGGTCAGCAATACAACATCACTCCGGCGCAATGCATCAGACAAGGTTTCTGCCAGCAGCGGGAGGTCGTCATTCGCCTGGGTAATGCTGATAGTGTGTATACCCGCCTGC
>JBGTIL010000643.1:0-3774 GCA_041745695.1 Chitinophagaceae bacterium
AGAAGTATGGATTTACCGTAAACAAAACGCCAGGCACGGCAGTCGCCATCCATGGCAAGTCGGCTCACATTGAGGTTGAAAGGCTGTTCATCAGGGAAGCAGCTTTCGGTTGCTGGATCAAAAACGAAGCTAGTTGTGACACTGTCTTAAATAACTGGGTGCTTGACGATATCAGCATTCACGACTACGAGATGCACCAGATAAGCATTGAGGGCTTTTATATGGGATCTACTGATGCCAATAATAAATCACGACCAATTACCTGTGGAACGATACAACGTTTTTACCGGCCCTCGCGACTAGGAAATATCAGGATTTATAACGGGGTCATCGATGGAACCGGAAGACCCGCCATCATGCTTAGTAATGCTTCTGTGGGAATGAGTGAGATCTACAACAATAAAATTTCCAATGTCGGACGGGAGTTCAACGATCAACAAGGTACAGGCATAGCACTGGGCTTGTACACCCGTGCTTACGTGCATCATAATCAGATAAAGAACACATACACCTGGGGAATTGCTTCACTGGGAGGCGCAGGCTACCTCCGCATTGAAGATAATACGATTGATAGCAGCGGCTTTCTCGATGGCCGGTCACTATCCTGGCCCTGGAATATTTTAATCGATACCCGGGAAACTTACCCGCTTGAAAGAACCCGGTTTTCAATAAAGAACAACAAGCTCGGCAGGTCTGGCAATCCCTATAATATATATGTTGGTAAAACGGTTCCCAGTTATGAAACCGGTAATATTATCTGCAATAATACTGTAGCAGGAAAGCCTGCTAAAGTTGATGTTGAAACCGGTATTGCCTGGTATAAGTGCAACACTGTAGCAGCGGTATCGGAAAGCAAAGCAACCGGAGTAGTACTTCCGGCGGCCATTATTGGAGGATTAGTTGGCCTGTCAGTAGTTTTTCAAAGACGCTACAGTCATAAACGTACCACAGATAGAATGTCGTCGCAAGCCGAGCTGAATTAATAGAATTCGTTAAAATTTTCGGCATGGTTTTTTAACTGAACAATCGTAACTTATTATTAATCAGAAGCATTCAAAAAGATAATGCATGCTTTTTAAAAACATTCGGACAAATACTGGGAATTTAAGTTTATTATATTAATTTGGCTGCTGATACGGTTAGTACCTCATCAGTTCCAGAATCCTCGATTCTCTGAATAACCTATCCTTACTTTCTGCAAATCCTTTGTTATCGCCGAATTCAGTCATTGTTGCTTAGCTGCGACCACCCAATTCCATTGAAGTGCCATAGTCCATCAGCATGATATACCATATTTAAAAACAAGGTATTCAACCCCTATTGTACTATGAGCAAGAGAATTTTAAGTGTAAGTGGTAATAAAGCCATGAATTATTTACTGCAAACCATATTCAAGAAAGAATATGAATTGATTCCCGCTAAGGATGTATACGACGCTATATATCAGCTTAAAACAAACAATCAGATAGAACTTATCATTGTTGATGTCGACTTCCAGTCTAAGCAAAGTTGGGAATTAGTGCAGCATATTAAAACGAGCAGGCTATTTGATATACCAGTGATGGTTCTGGCTACTTCCAAGAATGAAGAAATAGAAAGCAACTGTTACGAGTATAATGTTGATGAAATTTTCTTTAAACCTTTTAATCCGATGGATTTGCTTGCGGCAGTGAAAACTTCTGCAGCCAATTCAGTCTTTGCCAATGCGTAATCCGAAGCACATATTCTTTCTTACCCTTTAACCCTACCTTATGTTAGTTCAAGACTTACCCGAACCCTCCCCAATTAAAACTGCCTCCTACCTTCGGCTTGTTGACCTTTCCGCACGAAATTCTTTCTCTTTCTTTTACATCGGAAAAAATGAGGCAACAATTACCTATCTCGCCCAAACTTTTCGCTCAGGATTTTCTGCAGAAAATTTCGCAGAAGCGCAACTGGTAATTAATTCTTCAGATTTTTTGGCAGAAAAGCCAGACGTTATACTTATTGACCTTCTTTACCACGAAGGTTCATTACAACTGTTTCATACTTTTCTTACTTACACCAATAATCAGTCAATTCCTGTTATTTACAATGAGGTGCAATTACCAAAAGGCAACCATTTAAAGTATGCGAGTTTTGTAGACGACGTATTTGATATCTACAACGGAAGGATAGACTATGCGTCGAAAGTTTCATTTCTGAAAAGCGCAAAATCTTACCAGGTGAGTATGGACAGCGTGAAGTTGGTGGAAAAGCCAACTGCTCTTAGTCCGGCTTCATGTTTTTATAAAAGAGCTTTCGATATACTGGTTGCCTCTGTTCTTTTGTTGGTTCTGTTTCCCTTACTTGTACTGATCGCTGTTTTAATCAAGTTGGAGTCAAAAGGTCCGGTCTTCTATAATGCCAAACGGGCGGGAAGAGGATTTCGCATCTTCGATTTTTACAAGTTTCGCACAATGGAAGTAAATGCGGACAAAAAGATCGAATCACTTGCAAAGTTGAACCAGTACAAGGTGGGCGGTGCGGGCCCCGTGTTCTTTAAAATTGCCAATGATCCGCGTATCACCCGTGTAGGGAAAATATTGCGCAATACCAGCCTCGATGAACTTCCCCAATTGTTTAATGTACTGAAAGGCGATATGTCTTTAGTGGGAAACAGGCCCTTACCTCTTTACGAAGCATCTACGCTTACCACCAATGAATATGTAGAGCGCTTTATGGCACCTTCAGGCATCACCGGGCTATGGCAGATAAAAAAGCGTGGCAAGTCTGATATGTCAATTGACGAGCGAATCAACCTGGATATTGTTTATGCCAGGAAATCTAACTTACTTTACGATTTCTGGATCATGGCGCGCACACCTGCAGTGCTACTGCAAAAGGATAATGTGTAAGACCTGCTCTCTTTTTTAATCGTACCTTAAAGTAATCGTGATGTTCTCTTCCCACCAGCCAATGGTGTCGGTGGTAACCCTGAATTGGAATACCACCGAAGTCACCTGTGCATTTCTCCGGTCTGTAAAACGCCTGTGCACTTACACCAACCTGGAAGTGATCGTTGTAGATAATCATTCTCAAACCGATCCCACTCCTGTTTTTACCGCTGTTTACCCCTCGGTTAAGGTTATTCGTACCGCGAAAAATCTTGGCTTTTCAGGCGGCAACAATGTGGGCTTGCAGGCTGCCAGCGGCGAATTTCTATTCATTGTCAACAACGACACCGAATTTACCCCCGGACTGGTAGAAGGACTGGTTGAGGCTTTTTCTGAAAGAAAGGATGCAGGTATCGTTTGTCCTAAATTTCATTACTTTTTTCATAAAGGCATTATAGAATATGCCGGATATAACAGGGTGAACGTATTCACCGGGCGTAACGGCATGATTGGATGTAAAGAAGAAGACCGGGGACAGTATAACGAGATGAAGGAAACCAATTACGCTCATGGTGGCGCCATGATGGTAAGACGCGAGGTTATCGAGAAAGTAGGAGCTATGCCCGAGGAGTTTTTTCTGTATTATGAAGAGTTCGATTGGTCTGAGCAAATTAAAAGAAAAGGATACAAGATCTACTACCAGCCCAAGTCACTGATCTATCACAAAGAATCAATGACTACCGGTAAGTCGAGCCCTTTAAAAACCTTTTACCTGACCAGGAATCGCATCTTATTTATGCGACGGAATATTGCTTTACCCGGCTTGCTTGTTTTTCTGGTTTATTTTACGTTTTTTACCATACCAAAAAACACCCTGCAATTTTTGTATAAGGGTGAGAAAGAACACCTTAGGTCATTT
>JBGTIL010000644.1:0-7325 GCA_041745695.1 Chitinophagaceae bacterium
CCGGAAATAGCATATCCATAAGCTACGCTGGAATCGCCACAATTCAGTACGTTAACAACATAATCACTTGCCAGCGGGTCGTTGGATAGCAAACGCTTAGTAGTATGCACCAGCGAGTCTGGTTGAAAAGTAAACGCATTCTCAAAACTGATCTGGTATTCATTTCCGGCGATTTTTTTTACAGGAGGTACCCGAGATGTACTGTCGCCCGACTCAAGGAGTATTTCATGTCCAATCCGGCGAAGCAAAATTTCCCGTCTGGCAAAGTCAAAGTCATCATTGCCGGTCATACTGAAAGCCCCGCAGATTATCGAGATAAACAATAGTATTAATAATCCGCCCGTGTGCTTACGTTTTATGGGCAGGAAATTTCTTTTAACAAGCATAATGTCAAGGTATTATTTACAAAGTTTACTCTCTTATTTACAATGCAAGTCCCATAGGCTGAAATAAATCAAAGTATTTTTGTTGCACCAACATTAAAAGGTACTAAATAAAAGAAATGCCTTAAAACACACCTGATTTATCAGGAAGTAGATCTATGTTAATTAACTCTACAAAAAATATGAAAAAAGTAATTTATGCGCTGATCTTACCGCTGGTTGTGGTAAGCGGACTAGTATTTGCTAATCGCGAAATCAAGAATGAAACTTCTCAAAAATCATCCCCAAAGCCGCTCTCTGCTGCTGAAAGGAAGGCCGAACTGAAAAAATGGGAGGCTACCCCTGATGGTATAATGTACAAAAAATGGGAAGCGTCTTCCGCGGGTCAAAAAGTGCATGCCGCTGAAGCGAAAATAAGAAAGCACATTAAAGACTATACCAATATGGAGGGAGTTGTAACCTCTCTTTCTCTTCCGCCAGGCTCAAGACTAGGTTTCGGAGTGATGGCCAGGATTAATGGTGACGATTATATTCTTAGTTTTGAGACGGGAACGTCTGAGATGAATTTTTTGAACTTCAACAATGAATTTCAGCAATTGCGTAGCATGAAAGTTAACGACAAAATAATTATAAAAAGCCATAGCGTATCGCACGCGCCCAAGTATTCATATCCAATACTATCGGTCGACTATGTAGAACGAGATAGTAAAATGATTTATAAACGTGCCCCTCGCAAAGGCGGCTGCTGAGTGAAGTGCTGATGGACCGACCTTTACGGAATTTAAAGGTAAAGAGAGTCAGAAATAACTTTTTTGGCCGACACTTTTAAGATTGAATTATGCTTCAGGCCGTACATTTTTTGGCATCGACAACCGATCGACATTTTTACTTGGTAGACTTTTTATTTTAGACTTTAAAAGTAAAAAAATAAAAAACAGATTAGCAATAAGTTAGTGCTGACGACAGAGAAACAGCGGCGTACAATATTGGTGTGTTTAAAAAATTACCGCAGGACGTTAAGCATTCGGCTTCGACTCGCTATTTTGCTCTTGTGGGTAATTGAAACTGTTGTTTTTCATATTCTGCAACTTCATAACCACTTTACCCCCATCGGTTCCGACCCCTCGGGTGTAAAACATCAACCAAGTGAGGTAATCTCAGGTGTTTAAGAATGCGTCTGACAACACCTTTTCGAGGAAGTGTCAGACATCTTTAAGGTGTCAGACATTCTCAGAGGTGCTCGCGATCGCCCAGATTAGGCGCCCGCACTGTATCAGACACCTTTAAAGTGTCAGACACATGAATGGCTGCATGCGCCAAGGCCCCGCCGCCAATGCTGCCCCAGGTTCCCAAAGCACAAGAGTGCGACGCAAGGAACGATGAACTCCGCGTTGCTGCCGGTCACCCAATCCCGGCGCCTTTTTGTCGTCTGCCGTATTTAGTCCATTTTCGCAATCGAAAAATGCGTAAAACCTATGTGTGGAATTGTTGCCTATATCGGCGCCCGTGAAGCCTACCCCGTAATACTCAAAGGCCTCAAACGACTTGAGTACCGCGGCTACGACAGCTCCGGAGTCGCCCTGATGAACGGCGGACTCAAAGTATACAAAAAGAAAGGCAAAGTGGCTGAACTCGAGGAAAGCCTGGTAGGGAAACAGCTCCACGCACACGTCGGCATCGGACACACCCGCTGGGCCACCCACGGCGAACCCAGTGATTCCAACGCCCACCCACACCTCTCGAATAATGGCAAATTAGCCATGATCCACAATGGTATCATCGAGAACTACGCCCAGCTGAAACAGGAACTTACATCGCGAGGCTATACCTTCAGAAGCGATACAGACACAGAAGTGCTCCTGAATTTTATTGAAGACATCCAAACCAACAACGACTGCGCACTGGAAGAAGCCATCCGCATCGCCCTGAAGCGGATCGTAGGCGCTTACGTGATAGTGCTGGTAGATGCAGAAAACCCGGATGTATTGATTGCGGCCCGCAAAGGCAGCCCGCTGGTAATAGGCATCGGAAAGAACGAACATTTTCTAGCCTCCGACGCCTCTCCAATCATTGAGTATACCAAAGAAGTGGTGTACGTAAACGATTACGAGATGGCCATCATCAAAGCAGACGAGCTGATCCTCAAAAACCTGGGCAACGAGCGCCAGACACCTTTCATCACAAAGCTGGATATGGAACTGGCAGCCATAGAAAAAGGCGGCTACGACCACTTCATGCTGAAAGAAATTTATGAACAGCCGGTCACCATCCGCGACTGCCTGCGGGGCAGGCTCGATGCTACAGCAGGCACCATCACCATGAGCGGCATCGACAAGTATGCAGACCAGATCATTGCCGCTAACCGGATCGTAATGGTGGCTTGTGGTACCAGCTGGCATGCCGGGCTGATTGCCGAATACATATTTGAAGAGCTGTGTCGCATTAATGTTGAAGTAGAGTATGCGTCTGAATTCAGGTACCGTAACCCGGTCATCAATCCCGGTGATGTGATCATCGCCATTTCACAAAGCGGAGAAACAGCCGACACCCTGGTGGCTATTGAAAATGCAAAGTCGAAAGGTGCTATCATCCTGGGTGTTGTAAACGTAGTCGGCTCCTCCATCGCCCGCATGTCGGATGCAGGCGCCTACACACACGCCGGCCACGAAATAGGTGTTGCTTCCACAAAAGCTTTCACTGCTCAACTGGCAGTGCTGACGATGATTGCCCTTAAAATTGGTCACCGGAAAGGCACCCTCGACCACGACCGGTACATGAACCTTTTAGCAGAATTAGATGCCGTACCCGAAAAAATTACCCGTTTGCTCCAGGGAGCCGAACATATCAAACAATTAGCCCACAAATACATGCACGCCCGCGACTTCCTATACCTCGGGCGGGGCTACAACTTTCCCGTTGCGCTGGAAGGTGCACTGAAACTGAAAGAGATTTCCTACATCCATGCAGAAGGCTACCCTGCTGCTGAAATGAAACATGGACCCATCGCGCTGGTGGATGAACATCTGCCCGTTGTGTTTATTGCTACCAAAGACATTTACCATGAGAAAGTGCTTTCCAACATGCAGGAAATCAAAGCCCGTAAAGGTCAAATCATCGCCATCATAAATGAAGGTGACACGCAAAGCATGGCTGTAGCCAACGATACCATTGCTGTGCCGGAGGCAAACGAAATCATTGCGCCCTTGCTGAGTACCATACCGCTACAATTGTTGTCCTACTATATCGGTGTTGCTAAGGGAATTGATGTAGACAAGCCGCGCAACCTCGCAAAGTCTGTAACAGTTGAATGATAAGAGGATACTACAAACGGAAAGAGTTCATAAGCAGGCGCCGAAGCACTGGTAACATTGAACCGTGAAGTAAATTTCGAAAACAGAATGTCACTCACATGCAACTGGAACCTCCACCTCCAGCATTTTTAGGCAATTGTAAAATGCACATCGATCAATGAATGAAATAAATAAGATACCCTTAAAATCGCTGGGATATAATTTCATAACGGGCACTTACCTGCCGGAAGGGAAAGATGAATATCACCTGCGCAATGTGCAGAACCACAGCGGCATTTCGTACCGCAACCTCACTGCTTACGAGATTGAGGTGCTGGTACGCAACCGCAACACAACCGACGACTGGAACAAACTGCAGGTGTCTGATGCTTTCGACCCCGAGCTGGTGAAGGCCTGTAAGTTTTATGGCCTTGTTCGAATTGGAAAGTTGGAGGCTATTGCCCTTCAGTATCATAATGTGTGCTTCCCCGTAGGATTATACAACAGCACCATTATCAGTTGTGATTTTGGCGACAACGTGGTAGTGAATAATGTCACCTACATCTCCCATTACATTATCGGCAACGAAGTAATGCTTTCCAATATTCACGAAATGCACGTTACCGATCATGCGAAATTTGGAAACGGCGTTCTCAAATCAGGCGAAGAAGAAAACATCAGGGTTTGGATTGAAGTTAGAAATGAAAATGCCGGCCGCAAGATCCTGCCTTTCGATGGCATGTTGCCCGGGGATGCTTATCTGTGGTCGAAATACCGTGATGATGCTGCCCTTATGCAGCGATTCAAAGAATTTACCGAGAAGAAATTCGACAGGCAACGAGGCTACTATGGTAAAATTGGTGATCGTACAGTGATCAAAAACACAAGTATCATCAAAGACGTTTGGGTGGGCAGTGATGCTTATATCAAAGGAGCCAATAAACTAAAAAACCTCACCATCAATTCCGCACCCGGGGCGCAATCTCAGATCGGCGAAGGTTGCGAACTGGTGAATGGCATCATTGAATATGGCTGCCGTGTATTTTACGGTGTGAAAGCTGTTCGTTTTTATATGGCTTCACACTCTCAATTAAAATATGGAGCCCGGCTGATCAACTCTTACCTGGGAAACAACTCGACAATCTCCTGTTGCGAGGTACTGAATTCGCTGATCTACCCGGCACATGAACAGCACCACAACAACTCATTTTTATGTGCTTCACTGGTGATGGGACAAAGCAATATTGCAGCCGGAGTAACTATTGGATCTAATCACAACAGCAGGGCGGCAGATGGTGAAATTGTAGCGGGGCGTGGGTTCTGGCCCGGACTGTGCGTCAGCCTCAAACATAACTCTCAGTTTGCATCTTACACGCTGATTGCAAAAGGAGACTATGCGAACGAACTAAATATCAAATTGCCTTTCAGTTTAGTAAGCAATGATGTCAGCAATGATCGCCTGGTGGTTATGCCTGCTTACTGGTTTCAATACAATATGTACGGGCTGGCACGCAATGCTCATAAATACACCGACCGGGATAAACGAACGGAGGTCATACAACATATAGAATACGATTTTCTGGCCCCGGATAGTATCAACGAAATTTTTGAGGGACTGGAAGTGTTGAAAGAATGCACCGGGAGGGCTTTACACCTGGAAGAAATTGCACGAGGTCAGCATCCTGTACTTGCTGGAGAGCAATTTTTGGAAGACCTCAATACGGATGCAGCTACACTTCACATATATGCCCAAGGCTTCGAAAACAGCCGCCGGAAAGTACAGCTGGTAAAGGTTAAAGAAGCTTACGGTATTTACCGCCGGTTGATTGCCTACTATTCATTATACCACCTCGTTCTCTTCATCAGAAGGGGCTCACATCATTCCTTCGACGACATGCTCGCTGCCCTGTCGCCCAATGACCAGCGCACTGAATGGCTTAACATCGGCGGTCAGCTGATACCACAATCAGAAGTAGCCGGCATGCTGGAAAACATCAGGTCGGGTACCTACGCGAACTGGAACGACCTGCACGATTGCTATAGCTCTAACACAGCATTATATGCCGACCAAAAACTGCAGCATGCATTTGCCTGTTTGCTGGAACTGCTCCAGGTAAGCAGGCAAAACTTTACAGGTGCGCTCTTTGCCCACCTGCTGCAGGATATGGTAGCTACAAAAGAGTGGATGGTTAATAACATCTACAAATCACGTTTGAAAGACTACCAAAGCGAGTTTCGCCAAATGGTTTATGACAACAAAGAAGAGATGGAGGAAGTACTGGGCAAGTTGGAAGACAATGTCTTTGTACAGCAGCAGGATCAGGCTCTGAAAGAGCTGAAAGAAGAAACCGCTGGCATACTGTTACAGTTCGGCTTGCAGGGATAGTACCGGAAGAATATTGGTAACATTTTAGTGCTCACAAAGAGCCTGAACGCCGAGTGCCTAACGACTAAGACTCAGCGCAGCGGTTAATGAATTCAACAGTAATATTCTTTCTATTTCCGTGGAATTGGCTCCGCAATTACCTGACGAAAAACTTGCAGCCATTACTTTTTCCGGAAGAAAATGCGCACGGGCACGCCCGTAAAATTAAAATTTTCCCGCAGCTGGTTTTCAAGATAATTTCTGTAAGGCTGTTTGATCTCATCCGGGTAATTGCAGAAAAACGCAAATGACGGCACAGCCGTTGGCAGTTGTGTTATGTACTTAATTTTTACCGGGTTGCCGCGTACCACCGGCGGGTGATTAGCTTCAATGGCTTTCTGCATCACCTCGTTTAACTGGGAAGTAGTAATTCTTCGCTGGCGGCTCTCGTACACATCCAGTGCGGTTTCTATGGCCTTATAGATTCTGGTTTTCTCAAGGGCGGAAATAAACAAAATAGGTACATCAGAGAAAGGTGCCAGGCGTTCCTTGAGTTTTGCTTCGTAATCACGGGCCGAATTAGTTTGCTTCTCCATCAGGTCCCACTTGTTTACCAGTACCACTATCCCCTTGCCTTTTTTTGCAGCAAGTCCAAAAATGTTCAGGTCCTGTGCGGCGATTCCCTTTTCCGCATCGATCAATATCAGACAGACGTGGGCCTCGTCCAGGGCTTTAACTGCCCGGATTACTGAGTAAAACTCCAGGTCCTCATGGACCTTAGACTTGCGCCTGATGCCCGCTGTATCAATGAGAACAAAATCTTTTTGAAAAAGGTTGTAACGTGTGTGAATTGTATCGCGGGTAGTACCTGCAATATCACTTACAATGGTACGCTCCTGTCCTGTAAGCGCATTCAGCAATGATGATTTGCCGACATTGGGTTGCCCGATAATTGCAAATTTCGGCAGGGCTGCTTCTTCTAAAAAGTCCTCGCCGTCTTCCTCTTTGATGAGTTCAGTTACTGCGTCCAGGAGCTCACCACTACCCGTTCCGCTAATGGCCGCCAGGAAAAAAGTGTGCTCGAAACCAAGGCTGTAAAACTCAGCGGCCTCCAGCATGCGCTGGTTATTGTCTACTTTGTTTACTACGAGGAAAACAGGCTTTGTTGACCTGCGTAAGACCCTTGCCATGGCATCATCGAGGTCTGTGATCCCGGTTGTAGCATCAACAATGAACATGATGGCACTTGCTTCCTCAACGGCTATCAATACCTGTTTTTTTATCTCG
>JBGTIL010000645.1:0-4733 GCA_041745695.1 Chitinophagaceae bacterium
GAGGCAGCAGCTGAGATTTTATCCGGCTTCGCCACGTACCTGGTTGATTTACTGCCTGCTGGTCAAACCATTGTCAGTATGCACAATAATAAAGACAGGGCCTACTCTGTGCTGAGCTATCGCCGCGGCGGAGAACTCCACTCCGACGCCGATGCGGTACATATTGTACCATCACAAGACGTGGATGATTTTTTTCTCACTACAAGCACAGCTATTTATGCCCAGCTGAAAGAAAAAGATTTCAATGTGGTGCTGCAGGATAATAACCGGGTGAGAGACGATGGATCGCTGAGTGTCTACTTCGGTCAGCAGCAACGCGACTATGTAAATATTGAAGCACAACACGGGCACAGCGAACAGCAGATCATGATGTTGCGGGTACTGCAGGAGATCGTGGAGCAAGCCGTTGATTTCGAACAATGACGAAATAATTTTGGTTGTAAAACGGCTGGCTGTTATTTTTGCAGTCCTTAATTGGAAAACGATCTTGTAGCTCAGTTGGTAGAGCAATACACTTTTAATGTATGGGCCCTGGGTTCGAGTCCCAGCGGGATCACATTCTTCGACAGGCTTCCTTTTTGGAAGCCTTTTTTTTGCGATCGCTCTCGGTCTAATTCAGCCTGCAGAGACCCCCAACAGCTTCCGGCATTTACTGGTTCATTCACCGGTATGCGGGTACCAACTTACCTTCTATTCGAAACAGTTCCTATTGTCAAACGGGTACGCGTCTAAGCCGTCGACAATCATCCCTTTTCATCTTTCGGGAACGAGCAGCACTGCATCAGCCACCACCACACCGTCCGCTTCTTTATTGGATATTTCTACAAAGGCCTTCGCTTTTTGCTTGAAATTATAGGACCCAATATCAATCCATTCGCCGGATGTTTGTCCTTCTACCTTTAAAGAAGCTGTCTCAATCATCCGTTCCGTTTTCTGCATTCCGTCAAAGATGTTGATGTAAGTTTTAGAGGCGCTGTTGGGCAGTTTCGGCAGGTAAACATAAACATGATAGCGGCCCGTCTTTTTAAGTGCAGGAAAAAATTGTACAGATTTCAAAGTTCCGCTTTTACCATCGTCTGTGAACATCGAGGGTCCGTAAGAACCCCTGGTGATTCGTTTCCATTCGCCGGTTGTTTTGGCGAACCTGCTGTCGTTGTCTATCAGGATATCTCCTTCACTCCCATCGGCGAGCGGATTGGATCCGAGAACCGCTTGCAGATCTTTTATATTCACCTGCTGCACTGAGGTCTTCTTATCAATTGCCAGCGAAGCCGCTACGGCAGCAGATTGACCCATTACCATAAACACCGGTTCCATGCGTATGGAGCCGTACGCAATATGAGTAGCAGAGAGGCACACCGGTACCAGCAGGTTGGTGCACTGCTCTTTTTTCGGTACCAGCGAACGGTACGATATGGGGTAAGGAGGAAATCCGCCTACCTGTACATCACCTTCGTTCTTCACCATTTTGACGCCGTCTTTTTCAATTACAATCCGCTGGCAGTTATGCGAATCCATGGTATAAGCCGCCATGCCACAGGCATCAGCTGCCACTTCTTTTCCCTCGCAGTTTGCCTGGGTCATTACATAAGCGCCGATCATGCGTCTTGCCTCGCGTACATACATCTGCGGTGTCCAGTTTCCATTGTCTGCATACTCGTCTTTGGGATAACCCCAACGCAGCATTTCTGTCTGCAAATATTTTGGCACCCTTTCATCATGGCCTATAAAGTATAAGAACCCTTTTGTGTAAGATTCGTGTGCCTTTTGTATGGCAGCCCGTTCAGCATAGCTTGCCTCTGGGTAGGCGTGGTTCATACCGATCATATCGGTAGAAAACGGACCGTTATTGTTGATATCTGTTTTCTGCCTGGGCATCAGATCGGGCTTCATGATCATATTGAAAGGCCTGTTGGGTTCCTTTTCCAAAACCCTCAGCAATAATTCATACCGGGAGGCATCGTAGTCATCAGGTCTTGTAATGGAAAGTTGATTGGATGGATCGCTTGTGAGGCAGATCCTGAAGTTGTAGGTCTGTACTTTTTTATCCCCGCTGCCTAATGGAGCCAGGGCTTCTGAACTGATGCCCCAAAGTAAACCGCTTTCCGGTTTGCCCTTTATTTTGTAAGGATCTATGCCATCTAAAAACTGGTGCTTATCGCGCAATTGCACACCGTTGTAGGTTTCGTTGTACTGCGCATTCGCCTCACGGCCTACCATATACGAAATACCTGCTTTTGCCATAAGGTCGCCCTCGTAGCTGCAGTCAATAAAAATGGCTGCCGTTATTGTACGGTCTGTGCTCTTGCCTGGTGTTTCTGCATTCTCTATGGTAATGTTCTTTAATACTGTACCGGTTTTGCTTACCCCTTTTAAATGGTAAGAAAAGAGCACTTCCGCCTTTGCTTTTTGTATGTATTCTTTGAATAAATTTTCAGCCACATGCGGCTCAAAGATCCACTGCTCAAACTTTCCGTAGTGCTTTCCTATGCGCCGGTAAAAATCAAGGGCTAGTCCTGATATGGCATACTTGTTTCCAATATCGGTATAGCCCAGACCGCCAGATGACAAGCCGCCAAGATGACGACCAGGCTCAATCAGCAAAACAGATTTACCCATTTGTTTTGCAGTGTACGCAGCGATCACGCCAGCTGAGGTGCCACCATAAATACAGATGTCTACTTTAGTCACCGGTTGAGCAGCAGCTTCCGCGCAAACAAATGCGGCAACCAATAGAACTAATGGTAATCGCAGGCCAGGTATAAAATTCATGCTGATATTTTTTTAAAAGCTAAGAAGATGTGTCTTACAATTTCCAGCATCACCTGGCTTTGACCACCGGTCAAAGAACACGAAGTTCTTGCCAGGAAAACAAAGATTGCTTATTGCTGTAACATACAATTGTTGCTGTGTTCGTTTTCAAGGGATGGGACGAAATCGATTTGGCGATGGTTTGCCAAAGTGATCTTTAACCAGACGTCTACTGTCCACTCCTATTTCCCGTCGTCGAAGAATACACGAAACAGCAAGAAATCGACCTGGCTTTCAAACCGCTTTATCGAATACAGCTCCGTATTTGCTCGTCGGAATGCCGTAATTGAATAAAACGGCTTTTCGACCTGCTGAAGATATAAAAAAGCCTCTAACTGTGTTTACCCGGTTTGTCTGTAAAACTGGCGCCCGAAATGATGCGACGGATTGAAACCAGACAACCAGTGTAACCATGAGTTCGTTGTTTTAACACCGCATTGAATGCTTCCGTCCAAGCTCCATTCATTGATAATCCGGGGCTGACATTTTGCTGCCAGCATCACCATGGCTTTTCGGATTCGCTGACGAAGTGTACCTGCCACACCTGGTACTGGGTATCCTGGAGATCTGCGCCTCATTAACAACGACAAGGAAACGTTCACACATATCAGGGAGTTCCGGTAGAACTTTGGGCATCCGGTAACGTCTGATCATTTTGTGACGGATCTTCGGCTACCCTAAAACATAAACACTCCACCAGCGTCTTTAAACGACCTATTCGCCTGGAAGGCGCGTTCAGTACACTTACCCGAATTCTGACGGCATTTCCCAGGAAATGTAGAGAGCGGTAGCAGTATGGCCTATTGGGAAGGGGTTGCTTATCATTTAGATTTATCTTTAAGCAGACTACAGCAATGGGTCTAACCTGTATACCCAGTTGCTTCAATGTTCAATACCAAAGCTAATGCGCAGCCAATTAAAAGGCGAGGTTCTCTTCCTCCTGCTGTTTCAATACAGCCTTACTGCTGCACAGCACGCCCCCGTTAGTTTTAAAAACCGCAGCATCAATGAAGGCTTGTCGCAAAGCAGTGTGGTAGACATCGCTTTCGACAAAAAAGGATTTGTATGGCTGGCAACACAGGACGGATTGAACAGGTACGATGGAAAAGAGTTTTTTATCCTGGAGAAAAAATTTGATGACATTACCTCCGGCAGTCGTAGCCGGCTGGGGAAAATAAGCACAGTTGGCGATCATGCTATATGGCTAATCTCAAAAGGTGGGCAGCTTGAAAAGCTTGATCTCATCACAAACAAGTTCGAGGTTGTGCCCATCGTGCATGAGGATGTAACGCTCGTAATAACCAGTATGTTACCAGAGGCAGACGACAACATCTGGATAGGAACTGAATGCGGTAAACTGATCCATTATGCCAGCCGTACCCGTAAAATTCTAACTGTTATAAAAACACCTGCGACCGCTGACCCGCCCGCTATCAATGCAATTTTTAGAGACGGGCAAGGCCGGTTATGGGTTGCCGGTAGTACACCTGGCTATCTTAAAAACAACAACATACAAGCCGCTGTAGTAGTTGCTGAAACAGCAGATGCGTCCCCGAAGCGCTTCAGCACTTTTGCCGAAGACAGCAGCGGCCGTATATGGGCAGGAACCTGGGGACAGGGCTTGTTTGTAAAAGAGAAGGACAATGACTCCTTTCAGCCTTTTCATGGGTATAAAAGCGACGACCTTCCGCCAGGCCTTGTGGTTGAGAACCTGCTTGCAGACCGGCTGGGGCAGTTGTGGGTGGGCTCCTACGGAGAAGGACTTTTTCTGGTGGATGATGATCAAAAAAAAGTGCACCAGTTTGTGGCTGATAAAACCAATCCCTTTTCCATACCCTTCAACGATGTGCTGTCTGTAAAACAGGATAAAGCCGGCGGCGTGTGGATTGGTACCGACGGCGGCGGCGTCAGCTACTACAATG
>JBGTIL010000646.1:0-4057 GCA_041745695.1 Chitinophagaceae bacterium
GGTTGCATCCTCTCATATCGCCAACCGGGCTTATAAGCTGCTCCACACAAGATTTATTGTTACTAAAAATTTTCGACACCTATCATGCAAGTTTTAAAATTTGGCGGCTCGTCTGTAGCCACAGCCGACGCTATTCAAAAAGTAGGAAGCATACTGAAGGAAGCCGTGAAGACAGACAGAACCGTGGCTGTTGTTTCTGCACTCGGTAAAGTAACAGACGGCCTGCTGCATTGTGCAACGCTTGCTGCATCGGGCGATGCCGCTTACAAAGAAGTACTGCAGGAGCTGATCAACCGCCACCTCAAAGCAGCCGGGAGTTTGCTGCCCGTTACCAATCAAAGTGCTGCACTGAGCAGGATCATGCAGCAGTTTAATGAAGTGGAAGATATCAGCAATGGAATTTTCCTCCTGCGCGAGCTTTCTAAAAGAACCAAGGACCGCATCTCTTCCTATGGAGAGGTTGTATCGTCAGGCATCATATCGGCTTACCTCAACTCCGTAGGTATAGAGAACGAATGGCTCGACGCCCGTACCCTCATCACCACCGATTCTGATTACACCAGGGCTACCGTTGACTTCGGGATTACCAACACAACTATCAAAAGGGCGCTCGCTGCTTCAACGGCAAACCTGTTTATTGTTCCGGGCTTTATAGCAGCTGATGCAGAAGGCAACGTAACCACGCTCGGGAGAGGCGGATCTGATTACACCGGTGCCATCATGGCGGCTGCACTGGAAGCTTCTGTATTGCAGATATGGACTGATGTGTCGGGCATGATGACTGCCGACCCGCGGTCGGTACTGAGCGCCAAAGCCATCCCCTACATTTCTTACCAGGAAGCAATGGAGCTGTCGCATTTCGGAGCCAAGGTTATTTACCCGCCGACGCTGCAACCCGTAATGCAATCTGCTATCCCCGTTTGGATCAAGAACACGTTTGCACCGGGCGATCACGGTACCATCATTGAAACCAATGCCGACCACAACACGGGCACCATCAGTGGCATCTCGAGTATCAACAGCATTGCCTTACTCAGCCTCGAAGGCAGTGGCATGATTGGGATACCTGGATTTTCGAAGCGCTTGTTTGAGACCCTTGCAGACCATGGGGTTAATGTGGTGCTCATCACCCAGGCTTCTTCCGAACATTCCATTTGTGTGGGCGTGGAAGAAAGCAATGCTGCCAAAGCAAAAAAAGCGGTAGACAGGGCTTTCAGTCATGAAATACACAGGTCATTACTGAACCCGCTGCTTATCGAAAAAGGACTTGCCATAGTAGCCCTCGTTGGCGACAAGATGAAGAGTCACACAGGCACCAGCGGTAAAATGTTTGGCGCCCTCGGACGCAACGGTATTAATATCAGGGCCATTGCCCAGGGATCTTCGGAAAGAAATATATCGGCTGTTATTGCTGCAACCGATGTAAAGAAAGCCCTGAATGTATTGCACGAAGAATTCTTTGAAACTACTTACAAGCAACTCAATCTTTTTGTGGTAGGTATAGGAAATGTAGGCAGCAAACTACTGGCGCAAATAAGGCAGCAGGAAGCCTACCTGCAGCAGCATTTACGGTTACAGGTAAGGGTTGTAGGCATCGCCAACAGCCGTAAGATGCTCTTCCGTGATGAAGGTATTGATCTGTCTGACCCTGGTCAGCTGGCAAGCGGTGAAGACATGAACCTGGATGAATTCATCCGGAGGATCCAGTCCAAGAATTTTCGCAACACCGTGTTTGCAGATGTTACTGCCAATGAAATGGTGGCCGGAAAATATGCCGACCTTTTTTATAAAAGTATATCTGTAGTAGCCTGCAACAAAATTGCCTGCTCCTCTGCTTACGATAATTACAAGCACCTTAAACAGATCTCTACTGATCACAATGCTGCCTTTCTCTTCGAAACCAATGTGGGTGCAGGACTACCGGTAATCGGAACCCTCAACGATCTGCTGCGCAGCGGCGATAAGGTTACAAGGATCCAGGCTGTGCTCAGTGGCACCCTGAACTTTGTTTTTAATAATTACAACGGTGAGCAATCTTTTGCTTCCGTGGTGCGGCAGGCACAGGACGAAGGATTTACAGAACCAGATCCAAGGCTGGACCTTGGCGGCACAGACGTGATGCGGAAGATCATGATCCTGGCAAGGGAAGCAGGGGAACGTGTGGAGTTAGATCACATCAGCAATGCGTCGTTCATGCCGCCATCCTGTATGGAGGGTAGCGTTGCCCATTTTTACGAACAGATGGAAGCACACGAGGCGCATTTTAAGCAACTCTACGATGCTGCCGCTGCCAGGGGCACCAAACTCAAGTTTGTAGCGAGTTACGAAGGAGGTGAAGCAGCAGTGGGTTTGCAGCAGATAGACCCGCAACACGATTTCTATCACCTCTATGGCAAAGACAATATCGTGCTGCTGTACACAACCCGGTACGCCGATCAGCCCATGGTGGTAAAGGGTGCCGGAGCGGGAGCCGAGGTCACGGCCTCAGGAGTATTTGCCGACATCATCAGAGCGGTGAGGGTATAAACGAAAGACATGAAGCGAATCAAAATAAAAGCCCCGGCTACAGTGGCAAACCTGGTGTGTGGTTTTGATGTACTGGGCTTGTGTGTGGAGGCTCCGTACGATATCATGGAGATCACCCTGCTGGAGGAGAAAAAGATCGTGGTGAGAAGTGCCGATGGCTATCCTCTTCCGGAGAACCCGGAACTAAATACAGCGGGCGCTCCGCTCCTGCAGATGTTGAAAGAGATGGATGAAGTGTGCGGTTTCGAGGTGCTGATCCACAAAAACATCAAACCTGGTAGTGGCGTAGGTTCCAGCGCAGCGAGCGCTGCAGGAGCAGTGGTAGGTGCCAATTATTTACTAGGTGACCGGTTCGGGAAACCCGACCTGGTGCGCTTTGCTATGTTCGGTGAAAAAGTGGCTTCAGGTGTAAAGCATGCCGACAATGTAGCGCCCTGTATTTACGGGGGCATCACCCTGATCAGATCTATATTTCCGTTAGACATTATCACGATTCCTGCACCTGTTCTTCATGTAAGTATTGTGCATCCGCAAATCGAAGTGCGCACAGCAGACGCCAGGCAGATCCTGCGCAAGGAAGTACTCTTGAAAGATGCCATCCGGCAATGGGGCAATATTGGTGGTTTGGTGGCTGGATTTCTTAAGGGCGATTACGATCTTATTGGACGGTCGCTGGAGGATGTGATCATTGAACCGCTGCGCAGTATCCTGATACCCGGCTTCAACGAAGTAAAACGGCGGAGCCGTGCAGCCGGCGCTTTGGGAGGAGGCATCTCCGGATCAGGTCCATCGATGTTTATGCTGAGTAAAGATGAGGCAACAGCAATGGCCGTGGCTGCAGAAATGCAGGCGGTATACACCGCGCTTGGTATTGATCACAGGACCTATGTAAGTAAAATTTCTCGCGAGGGCGCTTCTGTCGTCCACGATTAAAATAAAGCACATGTTGTACTACAGTACCAATGGCAATTCGGAGCGGGTTGATTTCAAGCAGGCAACTATGCTGGGGCAGCCACCCGACGGTGGCCTCTATTTTCCGGAACGGATTCCTGTGGTGCCCCATGAAGTGATCGAAAACCTCGCCGCGTACGAGCCAGAAGAGCTGGCCTTCCAGGTGATAGCGCCCTATGTAGGCAACGCAATTCCGGAAAAAGAGTTAAGGCAGATCGTTGCCGAAACTGTCAGCTTTCCTTTCCCGCTTGTGCCCATAACCGATAACATTCATGCATTGGAATTATACCATGGACCGACACTCGCATTCAAAGATGTGGGGGCCCGCTTCATGAGCCGCTGCCTTTCTTACTTCATCAGGGACTCGGGTAAAAAGATCACGGTGCTGGTGGCTACCTCTGGGGATACGGGCAGTGCCGTAGCCAATGGCTTTTATGGTGTAGCAGGTGTGGACGTGGTGATACTTTACCCTTCGGGTAAGGTGAGCCCGGTGCAGGAACTGCAGCTGACTACCTATGGAGGTAATATAACAGCCCTTCAGATAGACGGCAGTTTCGATGACTGCCAGCGGCTGGTGAAG
>JBGTIL010000647.1:0-4930 GCA_041745695.1 Chitinophagaceae bacterium
GAATTCATGGTAAACACATAGTCACAGAGAAACATAGAACATCATAGAATGACATCTTTGCGTTTCTTTCCGTCTTAGCGTATTGCGGCAAAGTTTCCAACCATGAAAGCTTCTTCTTACATATTGGCTGCAGTTAGCTGTTTATCCTTGTATACCTGCAAAACCCCATTTGCAGCCTGGCTCAAACAATATTTCAGGGAGCATAAAAAGTTTGGCTCCCGCGACAGAAAGATCATTTCCCAGCTTTGTTATTCTTATTTCCGACTGGGCAACGCCTTTGAGTGGTTGCCGGTTGAAGAACGCATTACCAGGGGACTGTTTCTAACATCCTTCAATAACAACCAGCAACTGGCTGAAGTGCGGCCGGAGTGGAATGCCAGCAGTCACTTACCCATCGAAGAAAAACTCGTGATCCTTGAAGCTGCACAGGAATGGCTTCTTGTATTTCCTATGCACAAGCATCTCAGTCCCGCAATCGATATGGAGCGCTTTGTCAAGGCACACCTCGTTCAACCACAACTACACCTGAGGATACGACCGGGCAGAAGGGCTGCTGTCATCCAAAAACTACACGAAGCGCAGATTACTTACGAGGAAACCCGGCACACTACCTTGTCGCTCTCTAATACAACGAAAGTCGATGAATTGCTGGAACTGGATTCAGAAGCTGTTGTTCAGGATATAAGCTCCCAGGAAGTGTTGCAACCGTTGCAATTTTTTATTACCGATGCAAATGCTGCGTTTTCTGCCTGGGACTGCTGTGCAGCAAGCGGGGGTAAGTCTATACTCCTTTTTGATACCTACCCCAACGTACACCTAACGGTGAGCGATGTGCGCTCCGGGATCTTAATGAACTTACATCAACGCTTCCGGAGGGCCGGGATAACGAACTATGATTCTTTTGTTGCCGACGCAGGCGGTCCGCAATTCACTGTGGGCAAAACTTTTGACCTGGTCATTTGCGATGTGCCTTGTACCGGTTCCGGAACATGGGGTCGTACACCGGAGCAACTTTCCTGCTTCACGGAAGAACGCATTAAAACGTATGCCGACCGCCAGAAGTGGATTGGTACCAACGCAGCCAAATCCCTGAAGAAGGGTGGGGCGTTGCTGTACATTACCTGTTCTGTGTTTAAAGAAGAAAACGAAAATGTGGTCACACACCTGCAGCAGGCAGGATTACAACTCAAAACTACCCATTACTTTGAAGGCTACACCCGCCGGGGCGACACGCTGTTTTCTGCCCTGTTCGCCTTATAACTTAATGAAAGGAACGGTTGTCAGTTTTTCTGCACCAGTGTAGACAGTTACAAAATATTTACCATTTGTAAAATGGGAGATATTGAGCCGGACGGGCGTAGCGCCTGCCTCGACATTTACCGCGGCGCTATACAGCAGACTGCCCGCAAGATTATGTATAAGCAACCTTCCATTGGTAATCGCTTCTGCAGTAGCTATGCTTACGGTGAGGAGATTATTGGCTGGGTTCGGGAGAACCTGCACGCGGGTTGTGGTGCTGCAAGGTGCATTATTGGTGAGCGAAACAACTGATATAAAAAAATCGCCCCCCTGAGTAGTATCCATCACTTGGCGAATCCGATATTCAAAAGTTCCGGCAGGCCTGTTTATGAGACTATCACTAAAAGTGTATGAATGGGTACCGAAGACGTTACCAGTCCCCATACGTTGGCTGATTTTTGAGAACACCGTTTCACCGGGACCTTTTCTTTCAATTTCATAACTCATCGATGCCACGTCTTTACTTGTCCAGCGAAGCGTCGTCTTGCATTGCGCCAGGTTTCCGGTCGCGGTAGCAAAGTTTTTTGTCAGATCAATGGTTGCCTTTTTTACATCCGGTATGCCATACCCAATCCTGGTGTCGGGAGTGCTTGCTATGCTACCCGATCTACGCAGGGCCTCAATGATCTGCATATTGCTGAACTCCGGGAAACCCTGCCAGAGGCAGGCTATGAGCCCCGCCAGGTTTGGGGCAGCATACGAAGTTCCCGAGCTGGTACCAATCGCATTATTGGGATGTTGAACAACTGTATTAACGCCTAGGGAAGCCAGGTCGGGCTTCACCTGACCATCGGAGCTGGGACCGTAACTGGAAAAGGCTGCTACTCTTCCGGCAACATTTACTGCGCCCACAGCCAGCACACTGTCGCCGTCTGCCGGTGTCATTATATAACGCCATGGGCTACTGCCTTCGTTACCCGCTGCGTTTACAACCAGCAAACCTTTTTTAGCGGCGAGGTCCGCACCGATCGCGATAGTGGTTGTGTTGCCGTTCATCTGGGCGTAAGTATGGTTGTAGTCGGGTGTATTAAAAGGCGGGTCAAACTGGAAATAACCGAGAGATGAAGAGATTACATCGGTACCGGCACTGTCGCTTTTCTCTGCAGCACATACCCAATTGAGTTCTTCAATCGGGTATTCTGTAGCGGCTTCTTCGGTGCGATAGAGATAAAACGAAGCTTTGGGAGCCGTACCCACAAACTGTCCGGGAATATTGGCAGCGATGGTAGAAAAACACTGCATGCCATGCGGATGGTCTTCATTGACACTCGATTCCCTGGCTACGAAATCATGGGTACCCAGGATCTGATTGTTAGCTCTGGCACTGTCGAAAGCTTTCACGGTGAGGTAATTCAGGTAACCTGCATCCATCATGCTGATAACCATGTTTTGTCCCCGCAGTCCAAGCCTGTGTAAGAACTCACCGTTGTGCATGTGCACCTGGGTGTAGGAGGCTCCGTAGGTGGACGAATCGGAGAGGGTGTTTGCTGCAAACGTCCGTTCACTCACCGCTTGCTCAACTTCCGGCAGGCCTTCCCGCCGGGCAGTCAGTCTCGCGGCGATGGGCGAAGTAGTTATAACAAAAGGAAATCGGTTGATAGCTGCCAGGGCGTTCGCCGGGTCTGTGGTTTGGATGGACACCTGGTTCAACCACCTGGATACGTTGAGCACGGTTACGGTGGGGACGCTGCGAAGGCTGTCTACGTAGCTGGGTGTAACGGGAAGATCCGTACTATCCAGGGGTATCGCATACCGCCTTCGCCGCTCGATGCTTCTTGCGGATAAAAATTGTGAGGGAACTGCAAATGAAAACGGGGTAGTGGCTTTATTCCTGAACGTAATCAGGTATCGAGAGGCAGTCTGGGCTGTCACTTCTGTCACAGCAAAGCTGAAGATCAATACGAACCAGGCGCCTAGTTTCATCCGCTTCATTCCTTGCTTTAATTACGATCTATCATGCTTCTTTTAATGCCAAAGCCAACCTTATAACCAGTGCTACCCGGGTTCGGCTGGTACTCCCACAGTATGTATTCCTGGTAAACCAAACCGATACCCAATGCAAACTTTTCTATATAAAGTCTGCGTTCGGCATAAGAAGCCGCATCGGTGACGGGTACGTTGCGCGCCTCATTCACCGAACTTACTGTGGTCACACCCTCTATTTTTTTGCCGTTGAGCACGAGGGTTTTTGCGCTGCTGTCGATCAGGAAATCCCAGTTAGCCATGTCGTCATCAATGCTGAAACTGAACTTTTGGGCATAGGGATCGCTGCTTAAATATCGGTTACCTTTCCAGGTGGTTCCTGCCTTAACCGGCGTTACCAGTTTAATTACCCGCAGGTTGTCTTCTACAATTTCTACTGTGTTGGAAAGCGGCGTGATGAAATAAGAACCTGATGGACGCCATGGCTCGAGACCTGCCACGTCACGTATCAGTTTAAAAACCCGGTGTGCAGGTCTTCCGAGGTTGTCGGAGATCTGATCGTCAATCAGGTGCTTTTCCTGGTAGGAGTGGGTTTCTTCCGACCTTCCCGCCTGAGTAAATACCAAAGAGTCCGTTCTGTAAATAATGTATTTACCCTTTTGAAGAGAGAAAAAATCTTTCGAAGTGACTATCTGTAAATCCTCTTTTTCACTGGTGCAGGAATTAAAAAGAAGCACAAGACTTAAAGCGGAGAGGAGGAGGGAGGGCGTTATTCTCATAAGAAAAGGATTTGGTACGGTCGTCGCCGATTTATTGGCATTAAAACTAATAAAATTTCTGGAAACTTCAGAGCCGCCGGATTCGGCTACAGTGATGTGGGTTCACGCAGGATAATTCCTCCGCCGATCACGTCATTACCTTCATAGAAAACAGCACTCTGTCCGGGAGCAATGCCTTTTGCATTCTCATAAAATTGCACGAACACATCGGTACCGGCTCCTTCTATCAATGAAAGTGAACCACTGTCGCGGTATCGGATCTTTGTCACGGCTTCCATTGGTGCGGCGATCGAATCGTATTTGATGAAGTTCACTCTTGCCACCCGCATTTTTTCTTTCTCGAGGTCTTCCTCGTCACCAAGCACAACGGTATTGTACTCCGGATTGATACCAGTAACGTACACGGGCTTTCCAAAGGTGATGCCCAGTCCTTTCCGTTGCCCGATGGTGTAAAAGGGATAGCCTTTGTGTTGCCCAAGGATCTTCCCTGCGGAGTCAACAAAGCTTCCGCCAGCGAGGTCATTTTCAAGCGTGGGAATTCTCCGCTTCAGGAAGCCACGGTAGTCGTTATCGGGCACGAAACATATCTCGTAGCTCTCGCTTTTTTTAGCGAGCTCAGGGTAACCAAAATCATGAGCCATCTGGCGTATCTCGCTTTTGCGGTAGCCCCCTAAAGGCAATAGTGTACGACTCAAAAGATCCTGTTGCAACCCCCACAGCACATAGCTCTGGTCTTTTGTTTCATCCAATCCTTTAGTTATTACGTGCCTTCCGTTGGTATGCTGGTAAACAGAAGCGTAGTGACCTGTTGCTATAAAATCGCAATTTAATGCGTCTGCTCTTTTAAGCAATGCCCGCCATTTAATGTGCGTATTACAGAGCACGCAAGGGTTTGGAGTTCTTCCGGCGATATACTCCTCCAAAAAATT
>JBGTIL010000648.1:0-1560 GCA_041745695.1 Chitinophagaceae bacterium
TGGCGGGGGAAGGATTATCGTGTATGGTCGCTTTTCCGCAGCTGACAAGTCTGCACGGTCTGGCAAGTTGTCTGGCGAAAAATACCCAGAGTCCATCCATTTTTGGTAAGTGTCTATTTCGGTTTGGGAAGCATCGTACGCTTTTTCGAGTTGGATCATGTTCGTGATATTATCGGATAAAATAAAAAACACCATGCGGTGTCTTGAGAGCCCGGCGTGTGCCGGACGGTACCATCTCAATCTGAGCTTAATTTTTCCTCGATAACGGAAGGCTCCGATGGAGTCTAATAATCCTGAAATATTTCAAGATGTACTTCCCATACCACCTTAGGGACAGCTAAGGTATTGGTTTGAATGAGTATAGTATAGGTTAATATGGATGCAGTGTAAAGTTATAGCTTTGCTCTGTAGAGCTCTAAGAAATTAGGCAATTGTGAGTGAAGTTTTTGGGGCAGGGAATTCAGCGTAAACCATTCGACAGCGTCAAATTTATGAGGCTCGCCGTTTTTTACCTTTTTAGGATCGATTAGTACTTTGAAATCTAATGCTATCCAATGAGTCTGTTTACCGTCATGCGCGCGATGCACGTCCCTGTAACCTAAAAATTCAAAGTCTAAAATATCAGTACTGTATTCTTGTTTGATCTCTTGATGTAAAGTGCCTATAACCGTATCATCAAACTCTAACCCGCCGCCGCCAATATCCCAACAACCATGTTCATCACGCGCATTGATGCTTCTCTTTGCAAGAATAACGTTGCCATTGCCGTCATGGCAAAGATATACAACAGTCACCCCTGTAAAATCCACACCTTTTTTAATATCTGTACTATGGCTGTTTATCATTAGATTAATATTTATAATTCCCAGTTCGGGTCTGCTTTTAATTTTCTGGCCGGTATGGGTATGTAGCCGCTGCGCAACTTAAAATACGCGGCTATGGCTATCATTCCTGCGTTATCTGTACATAGTTCAAACGATGGTAAAGTAAAAGCAATACCAGATCTGTCACAATGCTGTTTCATTATTTCGCGTAATTTTTTGTTTGCTGCTACTCCCCCGGAAAGGGAGATAGTTTTACACTTGTAGTTCTTAGCTGCACGTAATGCTTTGGTCGTAATGACATCAACCACTGCATTCTCAAACGACATGGCAATATCAGCTTTCTGTTGAGAGGTTATTGGTCTACTGAGTTTATCCATATGATACAAGACAGCTGTTTTCAGTCCGGAGAAAGAAAATTTGAAATTATTCTCATGAATCATCGGTCGTGGAAAACCAATGTCTATTTTTCCTTTCATTGCCAGCTTACTAATTTCCGGACCCCCTGGGTAGGGAAGCTTGAGCATGCGGGCGACTTTATCAAATGCTTCACCGGCTGCATCATCAACTGTTTCGCCGATGACTTCGTAAGTGTAGAAATCTTTCATGACGATTAGCATGGTATGCCCGCCGCTTACTACCACAGACAGTACCGGGAACTTAATTTTTTGAGAGTCATCAGCAAAAGCAGAATACAGGTGCCCTGCCATATGGTTAGTCGGCACAAGCGGCGTGCCAG
>JBGTIL010000649.1:0-3089 GCA_041745695.1 Chitinophagaceae bacterium
GATATTAGAATGTTGTAGGCTCGTAGTGCTCTGTCTCATGTTAGTGCTTTTTGTGTTTATTTTCTCTTGACAACACAAACATAATATGGCTGAAAACCTTCACTGTCCGATACGGGAATGTTTGGGAAGAAACAAGAAGAAAAGTGCAGAAATTGGAAGCTTTGGGACGGCAAAGGACTGAAAGGGATTTTTTTGTTACTTGTGGAACAACTATGCCTTATCATCACCTAATATGACAATCTTAAATGGAAACATTATTACTTACAATACCGGATATTGAAGACGAAAACACTCTGAACCTTTTCCAAGAATTCCGTTCTCTGAAAGAGCAAGGTCACTTAACTAAAATTCAACTTATTAAAATCCTACGTTGGAAATCTCCAAGACCTCTAAAGCACTATCAGACCAATGACGAGGAAAGGGTAAAAACTATAACAAAATTGGCTTTTGAGATGCCAGATGACAAACTAAAGATTCATGTATTGACTGCACTTAATGGAGTGAATTACCCTTCTGCATCAGCAATCCTTATGTTTTTTGATAGCTTAAACTATCCAGTTCTTGACATACGTGTTTGGCAACAACTGCATCAAGCTGGTTTGGTAACGATAAACGCAAGAGGACAGGGATTTACATTAAGGCAGTGGGAAATATACCTTAACGTCATACGCCGTCTGGCAGGTTCTCTGAATATTTCAGCAAGGCAGGTCGAAAAAAGAATTTTTGACCACGATAAGAATGTTAGAACAAAGCAACTTTACAAGCATTATGGCAAACTACAGAAATCTCGAAATTGATTTTATTGAAAGGACACTAGAGCTAATTGCCCAGTATGAGGCAATGATGCATAAATATGAATTTGAAAACCAATTTAATCATACACTACTGGTAAATTGTTTACTCGGCTTGATTGTATTACCAAAAGAAAGAACTGTTAGTTTTTTACCGCAGGAACGTATTGATGAAACAATGCGAGAAAATATAGGTATTAAAGATTCCTTCTTAAATGAAGAAATCGTTCACCTTAAAAGTTTAGTAATTGCTTTACGACATTCAATTGCCCACTTCGATATTGCTTTTGAATCTGAAGATGAAAATTATTTAATAGATAGAATTGTTTTCAAGGACCAAAAAAAGGGAGATAATTATATTGTCGCATCTTTCGTTCCTACTGAGCTTTTGAGCTTTCTGCGGTATTATAGCTATTGGCTAATTAGTGTAATTCGGAATTACCGAGAATAATTTTATGGTTAATATCACCATATCTTAATTATGAAGCTGAATATATACCAGATGTACATCGAGAACCAGTGCAAGTTTGGATTTTTCATAACGAGAAATTCTTGGAGTGCTGAAAAATATGCTGCGGTAGTAGCTATTGTTGAAGTTGAAGAAGGCAAACCGATTGAAGGGCAGCCGCCTTATTTTACTCGATACTATCCCCAAGAACACCCCAAAGCGGGTAAGGTTTGGAAACGGTTCGTCCACTTGGAAGCCTCTTGGTTTGATAGCAGTGAATACGAAACTGACTGCAGAGGTAATTATTTCTGGTCTAGGGTTTACCCAGCCTAATATATAAGAAGAAGGACTTATGATGGAACCATCACCACAAGAGATGTATCTCAAATTAATGGAAGTAGTCCGTCATAGATTTGATGTTATTAAGAAACTGTCCGAGTCAGCGGTTGATGATTACGGAAAGTCGGAAATAGCAGCTTTTCATGGACGAAAAATCATAGAAGCTATTGCTTTCGGATGTTTAATCAGTGCAAAGAACGGCCTTAAACACCTACCTCAAGACGCACAGGGTCAGTATAACGCTCAAGCTATCATCAAATCTCTGAGCAAAAAGGGCATTGTTGTTTATCCAAGCCCAAGCATCATAAGAGAAGCAAGTTCAGAGGAAAGAGAAATGCACAACGTAAAAGTCGTCGTTGAAGGCATACCAGAAAGACGAATAACAAAAGAAGAAATCACCAAAAAATATCAGCGAATGCACAATTGGCTGCATGAGTTGAATCCCTACACTAAACAAGGACAAAAGGAGTTTCACCAAAATAATTCAAAACAACTCTGGAAAGACTTAGATGAACTTTCTTTGTTCCTGCAATCTCATGTAATGAGTATAAAAGGTGAAGCCTTTTTCTGCATTCTTAAAGACAAATACGACGGTCTTACCAAAGTAGCTTCTTTATCAAAAGCCTGAAGCTGAAACAAAGCATTACGCCGCTTCATCATAATCCTTCGGCAATCCCAACAAATCAAAAATCTGCCGGATCTGTTTTACGGTATAATATCGTCCTTCTCTTTTTCCGATGGCTTCTCCATGCGGCTTTAGCCAGCGGTTCATTGTTTTAACGCTCTGGTCATATAGCTGGGATAGTTCTCCAATGCTATAACTCCGTATCTCCACAATCCGCTTCGTTGTGCTCATATTCACTATCACTGTTTGGTGTTTTTATCGTTAGCAGTACAGTTCCAAATAATCCTCCAGTTCCAGGGCTAATAATTGTGTGACAGCCGGTAGGCTCAAGCCCTCTTGTTGGCATAGCTCAATAACCATTTGTCTTATAAGCTGCGGTTCTTCTTTTGCCACGTCTAATTCTACCGGCTCCCGTCTTCTAATTTTCGCTTGGTTAAATTGTTGAACGAGGTAACGTTTTTGGTTGGGTGTAAGAAAGCCTAAATCATCAGCACGGTAAAGAAGAGAAATCATGGACACTTTCCACTTGCGCTTTAACTGCGCTAATAGCGGAAGCGTCACACCATCTTTAAAATCTTCTCTGATACCTTCTTCCGGCATCAAAAGTTCAGCGGCAAACAGATTGGCTTCGTGACTAATTTCTCTATCGGCTGGAACAGGCGAATAGGTGTGCATCACCAAATGGCTCAACTGAAAGGCTAGAGAAAAACGAAGCCTGTCGCCCAAATGACTTTTGTTTAAAAAGATAATGGGAAACTGGTCGTCAGTAAGAATGCTACGGCTATCAACTCTTTCAGAACCAAATTTAAAACAGCTAATGATAATGCCTTGTGCTTCTAACACTTTTGCCAGGTTATCTATGACCGGCTTTTGTAAACCGAGGCAT
>JBGTIL010000650.1:0-4433 GCA_041745695.1 Chitinophagaceae bacterium
AATTTTTTGCCCAAGTTGATGTAACTGTTGTATGGCGTTCGGTGTTGAGCTTTTAATGGGATCGCTCACTGTAATTAAACCCACCGCCTGTCCATCAATTGCCACAAACATTACAGTATGGGCTTGTTTTTGAAGCTCCTGAGCTTTTTGTTGAAGGGTGGTAACACCATTGATTTTTCTTTCTTGTAAAAAGTTAGACTTGCCTATTAAAACTTCATGATTTTCAACTTTACCTATAACGCCCCCACCTGTAATTGACTGAAAATTTTCAATTTTAGGCAGGCTAATCGACCGTTCTTTAGCACCTTGAACAATCGATGCCGCTAGAGGATGTTCGCTATTTTGTTCGACCGCAGCAGCTAAACGTAAGATTTCATTTTCTTTACCCGGCTCGTTTGAAATCACTTGTGTGAGTTTTGGTTTACCTTCCGTCAATGTGCCTGTTTTATCCACAACAATTGTTTTAACCTTTTCTAATTTCTCAAGTGCTTCAGCATTCTTAATCAAAACGCCAGCTTCTGCCCCTCTTCCCATGCCCACCATGATTGACATCGGAGTTGCAAGCCCTAGAGCACATGGACAGGCAATAATTAGAACTGCTACGGCATTGACAAGTCCATAGACAAAAGATGGCTGAGGTCCAATCCAAGTCCAAATAATAAAAGTTAAAACTGCAACTAAAACAACTGCGGGAACAAAATAACCTGCAACTTTATCAGCCAAACTCTGAATAGGAGCTCGACTCCGTTGTGCCTCTGCCACCATCTGTACAATGCGAGATAAAAGCGTTTCACTACCCACTTTTTCGGCTTGCATTAAGAAACTGCCAGTTTGATTAATTGTTCCTCCGATAACGGCACTTCCAACTTCTTTCTGTACTGGAATAGGCTCTCCAGTAATCATAGATTCATCAATATTACTTTTACCCTCAGTAATTTTACCATCAACCGGAATCTTATCTCCTGGACGAACGCGCAGGATGTCGCCCACTTTTACTTGATCAATAGGGATTTCTTTTTCCTCTTCATTCACAATGATCCTGGCTGATTTGGCTGCCCTTCCCAGCAAAGCTTTAATCGATTGACTTGTTTGGCTCCTAGCTTTGAGTTCAAGCACCTGACCTAACAAAACTAATACCGTGATGATAGCTGCTGACTCAAAGTAAAGAGGGACTTCACCATGAAGTAAAAAGGAAGGTGGGAAGGCCTCTGGAAAAAAGAACGCGATTATGCTATAAACGTATGCAACCCCGACTCCCAAAGAAATCAAACTAAACATATTAAGATGATGATTGACTATAGAACGCCAACCTCTTTCAAAAAAAGGCCAGCCTGCCCATAAAACCACAGGTGTACTTAAGATAAATTGAAGCCAACGAGATAAGTTTCTGGGAATAAAATGATCAAAAGTAGAAATCATACTACCCATAGCGAGAAGAAAGACTGGAATGGAAAATGCTAATCCAATCCAAAACCTAAGGCGCATATTTTTATATTCAGAATCATCAGCCTTTGTCTCAACATTTTTTGCTTCTAATGCCATTCCACAAATAGGACAATTTCCTGGATGATCTTGCACTATCTCGGGATGCATAGGACATGTATATTCAGCAGCAGACCTCGTGGGTTCGATTTTCCTTTGAGCAGATAAATACTTATTAGGATGCTTTTTAAAGCTTTCCAGGCATTTCTGACTGCAAAAAAAATGCTGCTGATTTTGATAGTCAAATTTAAAAGAAGCTTTTTCAGGATCAACGTTCATCCCGCAAACAGGATCTTTAGTCATAACATACCTTATTCTTACTTTTAAGAATTTAAATGATCTTTTTCCTTGTCGTGGGATACTTGAGACCAGTGCGTTATGAGATCACCATCAATTGTTGGACAAGAACACTCATCAACCTAACCATGTCACTTAAAATAATTATTGGCAATTTAATCCAGTGAATGACTGCCACTGAGTAAGACTTATTTTAAGCAATGCATTCACGCTGCATCGGATTGTTAGCCAATGTAAATCAAGACATTCTATTGTCCCAATATTCTAATTGACACTTTATGTTTGGTACAATATTACGGATACAATCCAGTAAGTCAGAAGTTTTGGTCCATAAAAGGGCAAACAAAAACTATAAATCACGAAGCGATGTCATGAAAACGATATATCACAGAGAAGAACATTTTCAAGGTGGAAACACTATAAGAGACATTGTTATTGGCATGTCAGATGGACTCACTGTGCCTTTTGCTTTAGCTGCGGGAATATCGGGGGCTATCGCTGAAACCCATCTTATAGTCACAGCCGGTTTTGCAGAAATTGCGGCAGGCTCAATCGCCATGGGCTTAGGCGGCTATTTGGCTGCAAGAAGTGACGTAGAGCGTTTTGAAACCGATGGGTGAGTGACCGCAATAGGCTGATGGCCTTTGAGACGGGCTTCCAAAATACAACGTTTATCATCCGACGCATCTTTATGACTATTTTCATCACTTAGGTGAACTTCTACACGTATGATCTGATCGCTAAAGAGCTTCAACGTGCTTTAAAACACTTTCAATTTGAGCGGCCAGTGCCTCACTCATGTCAATATTATTGTCAGAGTTGATTTGTATTAGCATGCTTTCGTCCATCATTATTTTATTTCTTAAGAGTAGCGGTATATTGCTGCAAGGCCCGTTTGCGTGGGCATTTGCCCGGCTGGAATAACGACCATTTGTCCATTATTTTTTGAAACCACTTCACCAATATCATCAAGAAGGTCGTCTATATGCGGACTGCTCAAGTCTGCACGCTGAATCTGGCCAGTATCATGATTCAATTGACCTGGAATCAGCCGATCCGCCTCGATCAGGAGTATCGAAATCCTGCCTGCAACGGCAGCTTGTGCAATCTGCGAGAGATCGTCACTAGCTGTTCCATTAGATTGAGCTTGTTTAAACTCCTCAATCAATGTATTCAATCGCTGCTGGTAGTGGGGTTCAATAACCCGCCAAGCCTCAGCTCTTAATTCTTCGTTAGATAATGAATCAGGGTAAAATTTAATCCCCTCTGCCACAAGAAGTGGATTTTGACTGACTTTGTGGAAAAGATTGTGATGCAGAGGTAACGCCGCTAGAATTAGCGGCAAATCCGAAGGCTGAGAGTGTTGTTCCGTTATGGCACGATCGACAACACGAAAAAACCGTTCAGCATCTTTGTCTTTCTCCTCGCTCTTTCCACCATGACCATGTCGCATAGGGACGCTCGAGCCACCTACGCCACCGTAAGAAGCAACAGTCTGATGTGGCTCAGTCAACTCGCTGCCTAGCGCGTCAACCATTGTCCGCGGCACCCCAGGTGCAAGGTCAATTTCGTCGAGTACATGGCGATTTCCTTCAAAAAAACAAATTTCCTGCTGACTCAACCCGAGTATCTGGTAACGATCCACCGTCTGAAGAAAACGTCTCAAAGGCTTAGTATGAAAACTATCAGCGACGATTGCCATCTCGCTGACTTTTTGCTGAAATTTCAAGGCCTGAAAGAATCCATTTCCTCCAGCAAAAACAGCCAATCCATCCAACGTGTGATTCCAAAAATCATTATCATTTGCGAGTGCATCAAACGGTTCCAAAAGCGATTCCGACTTAACAATCGAATACTTTTGCTTAAGTGATTCCTGCAATTTCTTCACAAGATTGCGAAATCGGATCTGATCCTGCTGGTTCTCTGGGAACTGACGATGAGTTGGTTGGAAGAGTGAAAGGCAGGGTGGCTTCTGCGCGGTCAAGAGCTCATCGAGCACTTCATTCGTGAGCGAGTTTTTCCTTTTTATCATGGGCGTCATAAGCTAATACACTCCTTTTCACTGGAAAAATCTGACTTAATTATATTTTCAGACATGCATTAATTGAGCATTTTTTTGCAAGGCTAATTGTACATGTTCACCCAATGGTGTCAACTTTCTCGCCTTAAGTTGACACCATTGGGCGCACGTCGAACATAAAGATGGAATGATGGTCTCTGAATTTCAAACAGCTTACCGAGCTTTACACCACCAAGAAATTTTGAGATGGCTCTATAGCTATTCTAAAAGCAATGATATTTCTAATTTTAAATCATAGCAGCATTTTCTCATCCCTTAAAGCTTGCCACAGCTGTTCTGTCGGATTCAATTCAGGTGAAGCTTCTGCAACGAGTCCATGGTAATTCGATGCTTTTCTTAACATCATAGAAGATCTTGCTCAAGATTTCTTAAAGCTCTTTTAACAGGAAGAGGGGTGTTTTTAATGTCCATAATATTAGTCCGTATATGCTTTATCGTATAAGATTACAGACATTAAGTTAGTAATTTGGGATTAAATCTTGAATCGGAGCCCAGATCCTCTCCAGATTATCTTAATTCTTCTTGGTAGGCATGTATCATTTTCCGTACAGTCTTTGCTTCGGCTATAGCTTCT
>JBGTIL010000651.1:0-7842 GCA_041745695.1 Chitinophagaceae bacterium
GAATCTCAATAAAAACTTTTGAAGTCTATCCAGTCTGTAGCAAACCCGAAACTTTTTCGCTTGCTCCATGCTTTGAAAGATCACGAGAGCCTTCCCTGAGAAGTCAGGTCGCACACCCTTCTTGAATTTATCCTCAAATACTTTGATCTCCCGTTGCACCTCAGGGGAACAAAGGCGCTAAATTAAAGTTGCCCCCCTTACTTGTTCTGAAATATATTTACAGGTAGCAAAGCCAGACTGACTTGTTAGACTGAACCCAACGAAATGATCTTCCTTTAAATCACCCATTAATGCAACGCCGATCTTTCCTTCGCAATTCCGCTTTTACATTGGGCGCCTTAACCCTGGGTCAGCAAAAACTTTTAGCCAACCTGTTCCCGCTGCCTGGTAACATAAAAATGCTCCGCAACAACGTGGGTATCTATACCGAGCGCGGTGGGACAATCGGTTTTTTATTGAACGATGAAGGCATTGTGGTGGTTGACAGCCAGTTTCCGGAGCAGTCGAAAAATTTTATCACCGAGATCAAAAAGACATCTGATAAGGCTTTTCGCTACCTCCTCAATACCCACCACCACGGCGACCATTCGGGTGGTAATATTTCATTTAAAGGTTTGGCACAAAATGTTGTGGCCCACCAGAACAGTGCCGTGAACCAGAAGGCAACAGCTGAAAAAGCGAAAACAGAAGACAGGCAACTGTATCCCGACATTACTTACACCGACAAGTGGAAAGCGAACCTGGGTAGAGAGAAGATCAGGATGAATTACTATGGCCCAGCCCATACCAATGGCGATTCTATCATCTTTTTTGAAAGAGCCAACATAGCTCATATGGGCGACCTTATGTTTAACCGGCGCCATCCATTTATAGACCGAACCACTGGTGCTTCTATAAAGAACTGGATCGAGGTGATGGAAAAAGCTGCAACAAAATATGAGCGAGATACGCTTTATATTTTTGGTCACGCTGCAGAAGGAAGTGAAGTCACCGGCAACAGGGCTGACGTACTGAAATTTAAAGAATACCTCCAGCGACTCCTCGAGTTTGCCCACAAAGAGGTTGCTGCCGGTACTGCTAAAGAAGTGTTTATCAAGAACACGACAATTCCTGGGGTAACCGAGTGGAAAGGTGACGGCATAGAACGCCCGCTGACAGCAGCTTTTGAAGAGGCTATTTCGACGAAGTAATTAAACTGTCCATTACGTATACGACAATGGGGCAGAAGCTGGCGTTCTTGAGGGTTAGTTTCGGTCGCTTTATGAGCACATCTTCACCAGTGTAAGGAAACCGGGCACAATCCGACGGGCGCACATCGTAAATGGAGCAGTAGTTGCCGCTGCCCAAAAACGGGCAGGGTGCTGATTTAGCAACAAAATCGCCCTCATCGTCTACTAAGAGGTAGGTCTCAATAAAAGCACTTTCTTTAACATTGAGGTGCTTTGCAATGCGTTTAACATCAGGCGTTTTAAACCGGGGAGAGTAGTTTTTGCAGCAGGCAGCACACTGAAGGCAGTCAATTTTGTCAAACGCCTCATCGTTCAACCGGGGCAGTTGTTTCAGAACTTTATTTTTGTCTGCTCTCTCCAGGTACGACTTATATTTTTTTTGTTGCTCTTTACTGGTAACCTCACTGGCCATGTGCAAAGAAACGTGCTCCCGGCTACAATCTGCGCCCGGCTTCTATTTGAAATAATTACTTTAAGGTGTATCATTTGCAGTGGGCGTGTCTGTATGCCGGTCATTCCTCTGGCTTTACAGCAGTGGCACAGCATTTATAACATTATGGCTTTCAAACTTAAAAAATAACAATGGAGCAGAAACCAACTATCCTGGAAGGATACAACGATATGGAAAAAGGTGCTTATCTGGGCGCGATAGCCTCAATAGCCACAGCCGACCGGGCTGCCACAGAGCAGGAGCTGGAGTACATTGAAGCCCTTTGTACCTCCGCCAACCTGTCTGAAAACCAGGAAGACGTAGTAAAAAAAGCGGCTACTGAGATGACGGAGGAAGATCTGCACCGCTGCCTCGACGTATTAAAAGGAAGCGATCTGCGCTTTTCTCTGATCAGCGAGTTGATAGCCTTTGCTGAGGCCGATAGCAATTACTCCGCAGAAGAAAAGGGAAATGTGGAGAAGATCGCCAAATACCTCGGCGTAAATGGTCAGCAGTTTTCCGTGTTGAGCGAGTTTACAAAAAAGGCTGTGCAGGAAGTGCCGGCACAGGCCGAAAGCCTGGAGTCGGGAGCCACTTCTCCCAGCAATTTTATGGGAGGATTGGGTTTTGGAGATAAATTAAAAGGAGCTGGCATTAACAGCAGTGCACTGCTCAAAGGTGGTTTAGCCGTTTTAGGACCCATCATTCTTGCCCAAATGTTCAAGGGTGGCTCCCGGAGGCGTGGGGGCGGTATGTTTGGTGGAGGTGGAGGAATGGGCGGCTCCCTTGGCGGAGGCTTGCTCGGTGGTTTGCTTGGCGGGGGCGGAGGCCTTTTGGGCGGAATGTTAGGCGGAGGAGGCAGATCCATGGGTGCGGGCGGCGGATTGTTTGATATGTTGAGTGGTGGACGCGGCATGGGCAGCACAGGTGGTTTATTGGGTAACCTTTTAAGGCGCCGCGGCTTTTAAACTGAACGGAATTGTTTTTTCATTGAAGCCCCTGCATCACAGGGGCTTCGTTTTTGCATGTTGGTTGGTAAATGGATTACGAACAAAACGCACAGGAAGAAGTAAACGCCTGGCAAATCAGGGTGAGCAAAAATCCTTCGTTGCTCGATAAACTTTCCAAGCGGGTGCAAGTGAAAGTGAATAGTTATATCCCCGACAAAGTACACAAGGCCATTACCACAACCATTAAACAAATGATCCGGGGCGTGCTGTTTAGCGCTAAGTATGTAACCAAAAAACCCGCTGAAGTACTGTCGTTGCAACAGACGGAAGAAGTGGTGCAAAAAGTTATAAAGGGATGTCGTACAGCAGCAGCAGCCGAGGGGGGAGTGATAGGAGCTGGTGGTTTTTTACTGGGACTGGCAGAACTCCCTATTTTGATGAGTATCAAAATAAAAATGTTGTTCGACATTGCAGCATTGTATGGCTACTCAGTGCACGATTATAAAGAGCGTGTGTATATTCTGCACGTCTTCCAGCTGGCTTTTAGCAGTCAGCAACACCGGAAAATCGTCTATGCGCAGATGCAGCATTGGGAGGAGCAGAAACAAAAATTACCGGATGATATCCACCATTTCGACTGGCTGAGGTTTCAACAGGAATACCGCGATTATATAGACCTGGCTAAACTGGCGCAACTCATTCCAGGCATTGGAGCCGTGGTAGGTTTTGTAGTCAATTACAGATTACTGAAAAAGTTGGGTGAAACCGCCATCAATGCCTACCGGATGCGGTGGTTCGAAGAACAAAAAACCATCGCGCCTGCTGGCAAGTAACTGCGAAAAGCAAGCGTTCAACAACCTGTTCTCATCTGCCGGGTTCCGCTGTGCTAAAGCCTGTTGCTTCGAGCGTGAGTTGTTTTAATGCAGTATTTAAACAGGCAATTATCGGCGACTCGTGAGACCGCATAGGATTGCCATCGATGCTGCTTACGGGGAGAATTCCCTTAGTTGTGCTCGATATAAACGCGGCTTCAGCTGTTCTCAACTCTTTCACAGCGATGCTGCGTTCCTTAAATGTATAGCCTGCCTTCAGTGCACATTGAATGATCTTGGAGCGGGTGATACCTTTAAGTATGTATTCCCTCGCAGTAACCAATTCCTGATTGGCTGTGACCATAAAGAAGTTTGCCCTCGGGCATTCTGTCACAACATCATCCTTCAAATACAACACATCATCAGCACCTTCTCTCGCCAGCATTGGCTGTAGCCATACTGCCATCAGGTAATCTGTCGTTTTTATTTCCGGAAACTGACGCTGGTGCTTGTACGTTATCAGCCTGATTCCGTTGTTGAATGAAACTGCTGATGGTGCTGTAAAGTCCTGTTGAGACACAATCACATTCGGCGTTTTTAAATTGTATCCATCCGGTGAGTAACCTCCCGTTACGGTGATGCGTATACCGGAATCCTGGATTTGATTTTTACGAATCAGGTGCTGGATGATTTCCTTCAGGTTTTGCCTGGGTGGAATCTGCGTAAGGTGCATGGCGGTTGCGGAATGGTATAGCCGGTTGAGGTGATCGTCTACAAAGCACGCAATTCCGTTGCTTACTTTCAAAAAATCAAACACGGCGTAACCCCTTTGAATGGCAAGATCGGAAATGTGCAACCGGGCCTCCGCAGCAGATTGAAAAGATCCATCGATATAAATCCAACCGTTCATCATAATAGTGTTTGATAAATGTACCGACATCCCGGTAATGAAATTCACGCCGGGGCAGAACAAATCTGCTCCGCCATTTATGGGTCACGAATTTCCAGCCCTAGCGGGGGGCGGGCAGGGTCCATATTGCTTGCCGTTATTACAAAACAACAGCTAATTAACAAAGGGCTTTCTATTTTTACGCACCCATGCAACCAAGAATCTGTCTTGCCCTTTGTTTTGTACTAATAACCTTTTGCCTTTTCGCACAGGAAACTACCCAACGTTTCCAGGTTAAGGACGGCAAAGCGAAGAACCTGGCTTACGCCACGGTACTCGTAATTGGGGTGCCCGACAGCACCACCCGGCAGGAGAAGGGCACAGACAGTTCAGGCAGCGTTTCGTTCACACTCGTGCAAGGCAAACCTTACCGCATTGAGGTGTCACTCGTGGGATACACCCTATTACAAAAGGCATTTACTGCAAAAGGCGACAACAATCTCTATACACTGGTGCTACAGGAAAACAGCAAGTCACTGACAGCTGTTGTTGTTACTGCCAACAGACCTGTCATGCGGCAGGAGGATGATAAAACCATTGTTGACCCTGAAAACCTGGCGGCTACCTCTACCAATTCGTTCGAGATACTTGAAAAAATACCCGGCCTTTTTGTGGACCAGGATGGAAATATTTATCTGAACAGTACAACACCTGCTACAGTACATATCAACGGAAGGGAACAAAAAATGAGCGCTGCAGATATTGCTACCATGCTCAAAAGTCTTCCCCCCAATTCCATTGCAAGTATAGAAATACTGCGAACGCCATCGGCGCGGTACGACGCTTCCGGAAGCGGGGGCATCGTGAATGTTGTATTGAAGAAGGGAGTACGCATAGGCTTAACCGGTAGTTTGAATACAGGTTTTAACCAGGGGAGATTTGGCAATCATTTTTTCGGAGTCAATCTCAATAATAACAGCGGGCGGCTGAACACATACGTTAACCTGCAGTACAGTCGCCGCAAAACCTACGACTTGCTTCAAACCACCCGGTTTTTCAGTGGTGATACGGTGCTTAGCCAGGAAGCCTACACCAGGTACCCCACCAATAGTTACTATATTGGTTTTGGAGCGCGCTATCAAATAAATAAAAAATGGGATTTAAATTGGGACGGTCGGTTAACCCTCAACGAGTCTTGGAATAACAGCATCAATCTTTCGCAGCTATCCAAACTATCCAATGGCGGGTTTGCAGAGATGACGAATGCCACGGTGCAAAACAGGGGCAGAAATTTTAATTTAAATCAGGGGGTGACACTCCGGTATAAATGGGACAGTCTTGGCTCTGAGTGGGCTACCGACGTATCTTATAATTATGCGCCCAATAAAACAGAACAGCAGCTCAACACCCGTTTCTTTCGCACCGGCATTTTTTCAGCCGACAATGAAGGTACTATCGACAACAGGCTCGCATTCTTTTCTGCACAGTCTAACCTGGTAAAGAAATTTAAACGGAAGTTCACTCTGGAAACCGGGATCAAAACAACCAGTGTCCGATTTAATAATCAAACCGATTATTTTAATGGTAAGGGTACTAGCAGGGTGCCTAGTTCTTCGCGCTCTGGCGCGTACACTTATAAAGAAGGCATACATTCCGGTTACCTCCAGGCTTCTAAAACGTCCGCCGGGATAACGCTGAAAGTAGGCACCCGTGTAGAGAATACCAATATGCGGGGTGAACAGCAAACACCCAAAGACACATCGTTCTTACTCCAGCGCACCGATCTGTTTCCATACATCTATCTAAGCAGGGGCATCATGAAAATTGCTGGTTACGACCTGAGGGCTTACCTCGTATACCGGAGAACCATCAACAGACCGGCTTATGAGTATCTTAATCCATCGGTCAGGATCATCGACCCCTATCTTTTTGAAACCGGCAATCCCTCCTTAAGACCGCAGTTTACCAGCAACTACGAAGCAAACGTTTCTTTTGAGGAACGTCCGGTTTTTGCCATAGGCTATAATGACACGAAGGATATTTTTACCCAGGTGGTATACCCTGCCGACAGCAATCGTCTAAGCAGAACCTATGATAACCTGGGCAGCAATAAGGAAACCTATTTTCGGATCCTGGGTGCTATACCGCCAGGTAAACGGTATTTTATTGTAGCAGGTGCGCAATACAACCATAATTATTACAATGGTATTATTGAGGGAACGAAGCCGCTTTCTTACAAGCGTGGGAGCTGGTCTTTATTCTCTTACCAAACTTTTAAGCTCACTCCTTTAACGATTGTATCGGTCAATGGTTTTGTGCGTTTCAACGGGATGCAGCAGTTCTATGAGCTTTCTACGTTTGGCTCTTTGCGGGCAAGTGTTTCGCAGCAGTTCTTTAAAAAGAAACTCACTTTAAGTTTGAGTGGAGAAGACCTGTTATACACGAATCGAAATGACTTTATACTCGCCCAGGGGTCGGTTCGTGCTGCAGGTTTTCGCAAAAGCGATACCCGCCGCGTGGGACTGAACCTGCGTTATAATTTTGGGTTTCGCAAGCGGGAGGAGAATGATATGTTCAATATTGAATCGCCTGAAAAAGCAAATTAGCGAAGCTGCCCGCCGTGCGCGTCACACAAAATAAAACCAACCTTCATGCCTCCGGCAAATGTATTCGTGGCACCTTCACACAGAGTATTGCACTGCATAAAAATTAATTTATAATTCTTCCGGGGCTGCATCGCGGGCACCCTTAGGATCGTAGAGAATGGCATCGATTCGAAGGTCAAGCTGCTTGTCCTCCCGGAAGCGTTTAATGAAGAACGCTTCATAAAAGGCTTTTATGATGGCCGTAAAAGGGGTTGCAAGTAAAGCACCCATTACACCGAAAGCTGCCCCCATAGCAAGCAGCACGAAAATGATAGAGACGGGGTGGATGTTCATAGTGTTGGAACGGATTTTCGGCAGTACAAAATCTCCCATGATCTCATCAAGTGCCAGCATGAAAATGGTTACCCATAACCCGGTAGTGGGGCTTATAGACAAGGCAACCAGTATAGGCGGGATGGACATGATGTAGAACCCTATTTTGGGTATCAGGTCTGAGAAAAAGGCAAGTGCTCCCCAGACGAGCGCACCGGGTATATCCATGATAGTGAGAAAGACAGTGATACATACTGCTTTGATGCCCCCGCCGATAATGTTCGACCGCATCCATCCAATGATCATTGTAGATGCATTTTGCAGCGCAACGGTCGCTTTGGCGTGTTGGGCAAGAGGAAAAAATGAAAAGTATAATTGGAGCAGTGGACGCGGACTAGTGACCGTATAAATAACCATGCTGATGAAAAAGATACTGATCAATACAGTTCCCAAAATAGATAGTGAATAGTTGCCTATGCTCATTAGCGTCCGCGGCACGGAGGGCGCCCATTCAGAAAGAGTGACGCCTTGCTTTTGTATGTCTTTGCTTATCTCCGGGTAGTCTCTGAACCAGGTGGACACATTTTTTGATAACTGGTCTGCATAACCGGGCA
>JBGTIL010000652.1:0-2860 GCA_041745695.1 Chitinophagaceae bacterium
AAGCCATGAAGCTGATGTCTTTTGCTACAAATGTGGCGTGCATCACCTGTTTCTTATCTACACTCATCGACTCTGCCGGTGATCCTTCAAAATAATTTAGTTCCTGTATGGTTCCGCCAAACGCGGCCGCATAAAAGTGCAGGGCTTCTTCACACCTGCCAGTGAACATTAAATACGGTTGGAGGTTCATGTTAGCGTTTTCTATTTTTTAGTAGCTGCCTGTTGTATTCATCAATGGCAAGTTCGATATTACTGAAGTTCTTTCTTTTTCTTACTTTATTCACTACGCCATTCACGAGCCCTCCAACAAATAGTCCAACACCTGCGTAAGCAACCGGAGTAAAGGCGTCACGTTGGGTTCCCTGCCCCATCATTAAAAATCCGCCTACTACTGCTGCCGTATTCACCACAGACCAAACTTTTATCCCTTTCTGCTTGGCTGCGTAGGTTTCCATCAACTCTTTCGAAGGAGCATAGTCCTGCACGTATGTTTGGGCTACTGCCGGAGAAAATCTTTCAACTGCCGCATCGTCGCCTTTTTGCAGGTGGTAAACAATGCGTGTTTTGGTGCTCCTGCCTCCCCCGCGTCCGCTGCCCGCACTTGGCCCTGAATAATCCTGGTATATGTCAACGGTTTTATACATGTTGATTAGACCTTTTTTGATCCTCGGTGCAAACTGTAAATCTATTCTTCGGTAGTAAGCCTGGCTGTTCTGGTAAGCTACCACATCTTTTGTAGGTATTTTCACGCTCTTGTCCAGTTCGATAAACGGTTGTTTAAAAAGCGGAGTTCTTACCACCGTTTCATTCGCTTCAGTTACGGTACCGTCTTTGGTTTGCACAAAAGCCTTTCTATCGCGGTCCCGCGCGGTAGCCGTCTCACCATGGAACCCCCTTGTTGACACACAGGAGATCAGTGAAGAACAAACAATCAATAAATAAAAAGAACTGTTGCGGGCGTGGAGGCATGTCATTTTCATAAAGTAGGGTCTGGCTAACTAATGGTATGAAGCAGCAGTACGTGAGCTGCTAGTTGTTCTGTGCGGCCGTTCTGCGGCACTCGTCAATTAGTTGATCTATTTTTTCATTGGTAAGGTGCTCTTTGTAAAACTGACCGAGCTGCATCATCGGGGCACAACCGCAAGCGCCCAGGCACTCCACGGTTTTAATAGTGAACATGCCGTCTTCAGTAGTTTCTCCTGCGGTGATGTTGAGCCGCTGCTTGAGATGCGCTATGATGTTGTCGCTACCCCTCAGCATGCAGGGACCGGTGTGACAAACTTCAAAGAGATATTTTCCTACAGGCTTTAAATTATACATGCTGTAGAAAGTAGCCACCTCGTACACTTCAATTGGTTTCAAACTCAGCAAACCTGCCACGTAATCCATAGCGTCGGCACTAAGCCAGCCGCTATTCTCTTCCTGGGCAAGGTGCAGCAGGGGAATCAATGCGCTTTTCTGTTTCCCTTCCGGATAACGCGCCATGATTTCCCGGACCTTCTCAAGCTTTTCTTCAGAAAATTTCACTCAAACGATTTGATTGTTTCGAAAATAGTGCTTATCCATCCATCTCACCTGCAATCAGGTTGAGCGAAGACATTACAATAATGGCGTCGCTCAACATGCTTCCTTTTATCAGCTCTTCATATGCCTGGTAGTAAATGAAACAGGGCCTTCTGAAGTGCAGGCGGTACGGTGTTCTGCCCCCGTCGCTGATTAAATAAAATCCTAACTCGCCATTTCCGCCTTCCACACTTTGATACACTTCGCCCGGAGGTATGTTGATCTCACCCATCACAATTTTAAAATGATAGATCAGGGCTTCCATCTTCGTGTACACATCCTCCTTTTCGGGCAGGTAATATTCCGGAACATCGGCGTGGTAGATGGTAGCCTCCTCGCCTTTAAAATCCTGGATCTTTTTGTACGCCTGTTCTATAATATGTAACGACTGGTACATCTCGCCGTTTCGCACGAGGTACCGGTCGTAACAATCGCCTGTTTTACCCGTTGGTATATCAAAATCAAAATCCTGGTAACTGCTGTAGGGCGAGTGAACCCGCACATCATAATCAACACCAGCCGCCCTGAGATTTGGACCTGTAAATCCGTAGTTAAGTGCGCGTTCTGCACTGATGGCTCCAGCACCCTGGGTGCGCTCCATAAAAATCCGGTTGCGGGTGAAAAGGTTTTCAAACTCTTTTAATACAACCGGGTATTCTTTTAAAAACTTTTCGAGCTTGGTGAAAGCGATATCATTGAAGTCGCGCTCGAAGCCGCCGATGCGCCCAATATTGGTGGTTAAGCGAGAGCCGCAAACCTCTTCCCATATTTCGTAAATGAGTTCGCGGTACTGCATCACGTAGAGGAACCCGGTGTAGGCTCCGGCGTCAACACCGACGATTGAATTACAGATCAGATGATCTGCGATCCGGGCCAGCTCCATGATGATCACACGGAGGTAGTCTACTCGTTTTGGTGTTTGAATACCCAGTAACTTTTCGCAGGTGAGGTGCCAGCCCATATTGTTGATGGGACTTGAACAGTAGTTTAACCGGTCGGTAAGTGGGGTTATCTGGTAGAGCGGTCGGCGCTCGGCTATCTTTTCAAAGGCACGGTGAATGTACCCTATGGTTTGTTCGGTCGATACGATCTTCTCACCGTCCAGTTCCAGTATGTTCTGAAACACTCCGTGGGTTGCAGGGTGTGTAGGACCAAGGTTGATCTTGGTGGTTTTCTGCTCGATAGACCCTTCTGGTAAAGTAATATTCTCGGTTGCCGTAGACATTTTTAAATTCTCAACTTTTTAATTCCATCAACCGTTTAACTCAGGCTTTTTTCCTGCTTTGTTATTGATCCA
>JBGTIL010000653.1:0-6043 GCA_041745695.1 Chitinophagaceae bacterium
GGCGCGGCTGATCGGCTGCAGCCATTTTGGAAAAACGTCTATTGAAAAAAAAGTGCCTGCAAGCAAAAACTGCGGCAGGGTGATGATATTCGCCAGGGGTGGAATGGAACTATCATTCTTTGCGAGGCCGCTGATGATGAAACCACAGCCCATAAATACAAGCAAGGCAATGAAGCAGAGTATCATGATCTCCAGAAAGGTGAGCCAGCCGTGTACCAGGGTAAAATCAAAGGCAAAATAACCGATGCCAATTATGATGATGGCAGTAAGCAGCTGAAATATAACCCTGCTTAATCCTTCTCCAAGAACAATGTACCCGCGCCTGATGGGTGTGGCATAGAAGCGCTTTAAAACCAGTTGCTGGCGCAATCCGAAAAACAAAAAGGCTACTCCGAAAATACCGGAGCTCAGAAGAGAAAAACCAAGTTGACCGGGAAGAATAAAATCAATGGTTCGGTATTGCCTTACTTCTTCGATCTGGGCGGGCAGTAGCTGGGCTACTGACAGTCGGTCGGGGTAAGTTACTTTATCAATTTTTGTAATTAGATTTTCCAGCAGGGCAAGAAAAGTATAGAGCTTATCTGAGCTCGAGGTGGTTGATTTAAATGACACTTTCAGCATTGAAACACTGTCGGCGGATGACACCCGGTCAACATTTAAAATGCCCGTGATTCTTCCTTTGATAAGGTCGGACCTAAGTGCGGCTTCGCTCTTGTAGGTAACGAAACTTACGTTCTTAAATTTCTTTAAAGAATCAAGGAGGGGATTGGCTTTGTCGCTGTTTTCTGCAAGTACTATTTTATAACTGGGACCGTTGCCGCCCCCACCAATGAAGCCGAAGACTAGGATAAAGATCAGAGGAAAAAATATTGAGAATACGATGGCTGAAGGACTACGTGAAATGGCACGCAAGCTAGCCCTGGTAATGGCCAGCATCGCTTTGGTCTGGCTGTATTTTGGATCCATTCGGGAGCAAATGTAGTTCTTACCGGATAAAGAACTGGAATGGCAAACGGGTTTGAGGGATGTTGCACATCTGCTTTACTTCGATCATTTGACGGTATAGGTGAAACTGTTCCTCCCCTAATTCTTTTCTAATGGAAGCTGTAGGTCCCTCGCTGCTTTTGCCCATTAATTCCTTCAACCAAGATCCTTTTTCGGGATATTCACGCAGGCGGTAATCGGTAACTTTAGCCATGCGGGCCGCACAGGCAACAGCGTCGCCCAGCCCGCCTAACTTGTCTACCAATCCGAGCCGCAGCGCGTCTTCACCGCTCCATACCCGCCCCTGTGCGATGGAGTCGACAAATGCCATATCTATTTTTCTGCCCTGCGCAACCCGCTGCTTAAATTGGGTATAGATGCGGTCGATGCTTTGCTGAATAAATCCTGCTTCAGCCGGAGTAAGGGGCCGGTAGATGGCACCTGCATCAGCATAGGTTGCTGTTTTAACGCCGTCGAAAGTAATTCCCAGTTTATCATTAAAAAAACCCTGCATGTTGGGCACAATGCCAAACACGCCAATGGAGCCTGTGATTGTATTAGGACTGGCGAAAATGGAATCGGCAGGTGCGGCAATATAATAACCGCCAGACGCCGCCACGTCGCCAAAGCTTACCACGAGCGGCTTTTCAGCTTTCGCAAGTGATAGCTCTTTCCAGATATTCTCGCTGGCAAGTGCACTACCACCACCGGAGTTGATGCGGAAGACAATAGCCTTGATCGATTTGTCGAGTCTTGCCTTGCGAATCATGTTTACAAATTCTTCACTGCCAATGGCTTCCTTTCCGCCTTTGCCATCAACAATATTGCCTTCGCCGAAGATGAGGGCTATCCGGTTGCTGCCTGTTCTTTTATAAGTTACTGCCTCCGCGTATTTGGTGATGTCTATGAGGTTCAGTTTGCCATGTTTGTCAATGTCGAGTCTGTTCTTGATCTCATCTTTTACCTCTGTTTCAAACTTCAATCCGTCGATCAGTTTAGCACTCAGTGCATTCTGTGGTGTTTGTATGGCTCCTGTGTTGGCGAGATTATGCAGTGTGGCTGTGTCTATCTTCCTTGCCTGGCCTGTTTTTAAAAGGAAATACTGGTACATATCGCCGAGCCATTCCCTGGTTTGAATCTTATTTTCTTCCGTCATTTGCGTTGTACGGAACGTTTCAGTAGCACTTTTGAATTTACCCGCGTAAAAGATCTGGGGTTGTATTTTTAATTTGTCGAGGGTTCCTTTTACAAAAACCACATCCACGTTGTATCCGCTCCAGTCTACTGCCCCGCTCGCATTGGCATAAATCTTATCGGCTGCAGATGCAATAAAGTAGGCACCCTGCGATATAATGTCGCCGTGGGCAAGGATAAATTTTTTTGACTTTTTAAATTCGAGGAGCGCATTCCGTATTTCATTGCTCGAAGCAAAACCATTGCCACTTCCGTTTGCATCGAGGTAAATACCTTCAATGTCGTCGTCTTCCTGTGCGTGCTGTATGAGCCTCACAACATCGTATACTCCCGGAACACCCCCGGCTCCACCTGTAAGACTGCTCAAAGGATCGGTTTGGGATTGCTCGCTGAAGTGCTGACCAAGACTGATTGTTAGAACCGATTTTTTAGCAACGTCGGGCTTGTCTCCCGAACCCAGCGCACTAACTGCCCCTACAAGCAACAAACTGCTAATGAGCGTAAGGGCTATTAATCCGACAACCGTACCCAGGCAGGAGGCAAAGAACATTTTGAAGAAGCTTCTCATACAGTTTAGGCTTTATGCTGCTAAAATAAAAGATATTTGACGCTATTTGTTACCACTCATGCACATTGCTCATTTATTAACGGGGGGGAACAGCGGCAACAGGGAATACTATTTGGCGCAGGCGCGCAGCAAGATAAGCGAGGAATGCGGAGAACTGGTAGCTGCTTCAGCCATCTTTGAAACAGCTGCCTGGGGTAATGAAATGCAACGGTCGTTTTACAACCAGGCACTAGAAATTAAAACCATCCTGGCACCGGAGGCTTTGCTGACGCAGGTGCTCTCTATCGAACAAAGCATGGGAAGGGTCCGCAAAGAAAAATACGGCGCACGAACCATCGACATAGACATTCTTTTTTTTGACGATCAGATCATTAACCTGCCACAGCTCACAGTGCCTCATCCCCACTTGCATCTCCGCCGCTTTGCACTCCAGTGCCTCAACGATATTGCTCCCGAATTACTGCACCCGCAGCTACAAAAGAATGTGCGCCAGCTTTTAGCAGATTGTGCCGACCCACTAGAGGTGTTGAAGCTGCCAGGGAAAGACCCCACGAAGCTTGCTGACAACAGTGGCAATGAGCGTTTTTAAAGCACCTTGTTTATAAATAATGTTTTACGTTTGACCGCCCGAGTTGGCTTGGTAACCGGCGTTTTTGCGCTAGGAGCAAAGGGTAAATGAAGATGAAATATAACTTTATCACGATAGAAGGAAATATTGGTGCGGGGAAAACAACACTGAGTTACCTGCTCGCAAAGCATTACAACGCCCGCCTGGTGCTGGAACAATTTGCCGATAATCCTTTTCTTCCAAAATTTTACGAGAATCCCGGGCAGTTTGCTTTCCCCCTGGAACTGTTCTTCATGGCCGAGCGATTTAAGCAGCTGAAAGAAATACTGAAGCAAAAAGATCTTTTCCAGAGTATCACACTCTCGGATTATCTATTTAGTAAATGCCTGCTGTTCGCAAAAATTAATCTCGGCGAAGATGAATTTCGTCTGTACCAAAGCCTTTTCGATATCATGTACGGGCAATTGATTCAGCCCGATATATTAATTTATCTCCATGCGCCCGTACAAAAACTCCAGGAAAATATTAAAAAGCGTAACCGTTCCTACGAACAAAAAATATCAAACGAGTATCTCTTTAATATCCAGGAAACTTACACCAATTATATAAAACAACACAACATCAAAACCTTGTTTGTCGATGTTTCTGCTTCAGATTTCTTGGGTAATGAGAGCCACCTGCAGGCAATTATCAGCGCCTTAGAAAAAGAATATCCCCAGGGCCAGCATTATATAAGTTTGCCTTAGCAACAGGGCACAGGTACTTACTTTTGCAGCTGCTCTACACGTGGCTGCACCGTTTTGTCTTAAGTAAGCCCTGCTAATGAAGAGATTTCACTAAGAAAATTTTGTTTGGAATGACAGCGCGACAAACGGGAAGGGAGAGCTTGAGCCCATTGAAGGAAAAAGAATTCCGGTACTTCATCGGTGCGCGCTTTTTCTATATCATGGCCTTGCGAATGGTAGGAACCGTGGTAGCCTACAAATTATTTCAGCTAACGCGGGATTCATTCACTGTTGGTCTGTTGGGCTTATCAGAGTTTGTTCCTGTATTTGCACTGGCGCTTTATGCTGGATACAAAATAGACCGGTCCGACAAACGCAGCTTTTTGCTCAGGGGAATTATTGCTTATTCGCTGTGTATTGTGGCGCTGATACTGGTAACTACACCGCATTTTGAGAACCGCTATTCGGGCAAGGCACTCGAACTTTCTTTTTATGTAATTATCTTTTTCACCGGTGTGGTTCGTGCTTTTGCAGGACCCACCTCCAGTGCCATCATCGCCCAACTGGTACCCAGAAATATCCTCCACTTTGCAGCCAGCATATCCTCTACTACCTGGTTGAGCGCTTCTATTTTGGGTCATGCTTCTGCGGGGCTTTTCATTGCCTGGATTGGGGTGCACGCCACCTTTTACGTGGTGCTGGCTTACATTCTCATCGCTTCTTATTTTATTTCCAGGATCAGCAAGAAGCCGGTGGTTCATAACGCCGCCAATATCAAGGCCTGGGAAAGCGTAAAGGAAGGACTGCGCTATGTGTTCGCCCATAAGGTAATGCTGGGAGCTATTTCCCTGGATCTGTTTGCGGTGCTGTTTGGGGGTGCTGTTGCACTGCTGCCCGAGTTTGCAACGGAGATCCTGCGCGTGGGTCCGAAAGGTTTTGGTTTTTTGAATGCCGCTATAGATATAGGGTCGGGCGCTATTCTCCTGCTTACTACATTTTTCCCCCTGCGCAAAAAACAAGGCACCATACTGCTTTTTGCCGTTGCCGGTTTTGGGCTTTGTATTATCACTCTGGGGCTCTCTGAAGTATACTGGATGGCTTTTGTTGCGCTACTGGTGGCTGGTATGTTGGATGGCATCAGTGTAGTGGTGCGCGGCACCATTGTTCAATTAACCACACCCGATGAAATGCGTGGACGCGTGAGTTCCGTGAATTCGATGTTTGTGAATTCCTCCAACGAACTGGGTCAGTTTGAGAGCGGGTTCACAGCCCGACTTTTCGGCGGTGCACGTCCGGCCATCCTCTTTGGTGGTGTGCTTACGCTTGTTGTTGTAATAATCACCTGGATCAAAGCGCCAGGGTTGCGCAAGTTTGAATATTAAATCTATATTAATTCCCTTTGTCAATTCAATATTTATTCGTTAAAACCGAGCCGATGGAATGGAAAGAAAAGATCAGCTTGATTGAAAAAGATGGGAACTGGCAAGTTGCACTCAGGCTTTTTGAAGAAGATAAAAAAGAAGAAGTTGATTTTTATTTAAGAATAATCTTTATACTTCTTGATTTTTTAGTTGACAGACGATATACTCAAGAGGAGCACGATTTTGTTGCTCCGAAGGTTGAATACATATTTAATGAAGCTAATCTGAAGTACTCCGACAATGCGGAATTTTTATTTTTTTCTGGAATAATGATTTCCATAGCGGAATGGTATTTTGGAATGGCAACTGTGGAACCGGCCATGGCCATGCTAAAAAGGAGCATGCAACGTGAGCCTGAAAATCTACTTTACAAATGGGGTTATTATTCATTACCCGATCAGCGTTTAGAAGTCAATTCCGAGCTAAAGTTTCAATTAGCAGAGCATGTGTTGCGAGACGAGGTCACTATTAATCTATTAAATACCAAAGGATTATTGGGTCAGTATGTATTAGGTATTGTAGAGTACTTTTACCAAGGTCTGTACAAAGATTTTAAGTGAAATATCCTGGTTTGTATTTATGT
>JBGTIL010000654.1:0-3969 GCA_041745695.1 Chitinophagaceae bacterium
ATCATCAGCACACCAGACAAAGCAGAAAATAGTAGTGTGTTCATATTTAATTAACGGTGAGGTTGGCAACATTAGCCTCTTTCAAAATAACATCTACAAAACCATTGGAAAGGTTGAGCAAAGGCTGAGGGTATACACCAAAAAATACAATAAGTAAAACTACAATACCAAGGGCCAGGCGTTCAGCTATCCTGATATCATGTGCACGCTCTGTGACCGTGTTCGTATGGCCGAAAAATATTTTCTGTATCATGCTCAGGGTATAAACTGCGCCCAGGATCACCGTTGAACCGGCTAAAATGGTAAACACTACCCGGTACTCCGACACTGTATTCCATATTCCATTAAACATCAGGAACTCTCCGACAAAAGCGTTCGTAAGCGGCAGTGAAATATTAGCCAGTGCAATAATTACAAGCAGGATGGCCAATCCAGGCGCTTTTTGCGCGATGCCTCCCAGTTCAGACAGCTTCCTGGTTCCGAACTGACGTTCTATCAATTCTACTACAATCCACAAGCCGATGATATTGATGCCGTGGTTGAACATCTGCACAATCACTCCCTGCAGACCACTCTTATTTTCCGCGAATATAGCAGCAGCCATTAAACCAACGTGCGCAATAGAGGAGTAAGCCACAAGACGTTTCAGATCGTTTTGCTGAATGGCAATGATGGATGCGTACACGATCCCTGCAACCGCCATCGACATCACCACATCACCCCATTGATAGGCTGCTACCGGGAAGATAGGGAGCACCCAGCGGATGACGCCAAACACACCCATTTTTACCATCAGCCCACTGAGCACCATCGTAACAGCGGTCGGCGATTGCTCATAGGTATCAGGCTGCCAGGTGTGAAAAGGAAAAACCGGCATTTTAACTGCAAAGGCAATGAACACCAGCCAGAACAACCAAAGCTGTGTTTCATTGGGAAGTTGCAGTGCATAAAAAGACTCTATAGCGAAAGAGCGGTCGGGCGTTTGAAAGTAGAGAAACAGAAGGCCCAACAGCATCAGTACCGAGGCGGTGAATGTATAGATGAAAAATTTGAACGTAACCGGTATGCGTCGCTCGCCGCCCCATCCCGAACAGAGAAAATATACCGGAATCAGTGCGAGCTCCCAGAAGAAATAAAACAACAAAGCATCAGTGGCAGTAAACACACCCATAAGACCAGCCGCAGTCAAGAGCATCAATCCGTAAAAATTATTTGCTTTCTTATACCTGGTGTTCCAGGTAGCAACAAGGATCAGTGTGTAAGCAATAGCCGTGAGCAGACAAAGCATTTGCGACATGCCGTCGAGTGCAATGCTGAACCTGCTTCCCAGGCTACCCATCCAGCCGGTTGAAAAGGAAAGATTTCTTGCATTCTTCGCCACCGTTAACCCGGCAATGCTTGTTGCGAGCATCGCCAGCGACAACAACAGGGCCAAGATGCGGGCCACATTTCCACTTTTCAGGAAGAAACAACCCAGCCCGCCTATGAGAGGAATCAATATCAACAGTAAAACGATCATAAGTATTTCCTGTTCTAAAACAAGAACCTGGTTTAAATATGTTGGATAAAACTAACCCAAAAGAACCCCGCTGCCAGCGGCACTACTATTATCAAAGTGCAGCAGCCGACGCACGAAAGCTATTTTCTTAAGAAAAATTGCAGCACAAATAACAGCATCATACTTAATACCATAAGCAGCACGTAGCTACCTACCTGGCCACTTTGAAGCCAGCGCAGCTGCCTGCTGCTATAATTGATCAGCCGTCCTACCCCGTTTACCAGTCCGTCTATACCACTTCTCTCGAAATAAGTGTTGGCAAAAACCCCCAGCTTATTTATCGGTTGCACAATGGACCTGTTATATAATTCATCTACATACCATTTGTTGGCAAGTATGCGGCCAACAGACCCTGTAGTTTCTTCTTTATAGCTTTTAAACCGTACCCAGGCAAATGCGATTGCCACTATAGCAGTGAGCGTTGCCAGCGCCATCAAAATATATTCGGTGGAATGGGACACGTTGTGAGCCGGGGTAGGAACCACCGGGGCTAAAAACCCGGAAAGCCGCTCTCCTCCGGCTGCAAACACTTCCGGTACACCAACAAATCCGCCAACAATTGATAGGATTGCCAGAATAACAAGAGGGATAGTCATGGCTGCGGGGCTTTCGTGAATGTGATGGCTTTGCTCAGCCGTACCACGAAATTCCCCGTGAAAAGTCAGAAATAAAACCCGGAACATATAAAAGGCGGTAAGTGCGGCAGTAAGTAAGCCTACTGCATACAGGAACGGATTGTGTTCGAACGCACTTAGCAGTATGGCATCCTTGGAGAAAAAACCAGATAACGGCGGAATGCCGGCAATTGCAATACATCCAATTAAAAAAGTAAAGTAGGTAACCTTCAGTTTGGTTTTCAAACCGCCCATCATCCGCATATCCTGCTGGCCTCCAACTGCGTGGATCACCGACCCTGATCCAAGGAATAAAAGTGCCTTGAAAAATGCATGGGTCATCACATGAAAAATGGCTGCCGTGTAAGCGCCGGTACCCAGGGCTAAAAACATATAACCCAGTTGGCTTACGGTTGAGTAAGCGAGCACCTTTTTAATGTCGTTTTGCTTTAAGGCTATTGTGGCGGCCAGCAACGCAGTAGCTGCTCCAACTACTGCAATAATTCCTAAAGTAAATGGTGCAAGTGAATACAGCACGTTGCTGCGGGCAATCATGTAGATGCCACCGGTTACCATGGTAGCTGCATGTATCAGTGCCGACACTGGCGTAGGTCCAGCCATTGCATCGGGTAGCCAGGTGTACAGTGGTATCTGGGCACTTTTTCCGGTGGCTCCAAGGAACAGCAACAAAGTAATGCCTATTATAGAAGTTGAATCCTGCGTAGTAAGCGCTGCCACTTTACCGTTGCCTGCATTGAACAGTTCATGAAAGGATACGGTACCGAACTCCTGCAGTATCCAGAAAACAGCCAGCAGGAAACCAAGGTCACCAATGCGGTTCATCACAAAGGCTTTTTTGGCCGCTTTGGTATAATCGATATTCTTGAACCAGTAGCCAATAAGCAGGTAAGAGCTTAGCCCGACACCTTCCCAACCGATGAACATGATTACATAGTTGGCACCCATAACCAACAGCAGCATAAAGAATACAAAGAGGTTAAGGTAGGCGAAGTAGCGTGCAAAATGTTCCTCCCGCTCTTCGTGCATGTAGGCAGTTGAGTAAAGATGTATTAAGAATCCCACGCCTGTAATGATCAACAGGAAAAGTGTAGAGAGCTGGTCTATAGCGAAAGCGAATGGTATCCGTAGATCGCCTACGTGAATGAAATCGAAGTAATGGATAGCCGTTGATGGGTAGTCGGCGTTAAGGAATATACGGAGGCTCAGTAAAAATGAGGCGAGCACAGTGCCGCATCCTATCACCGAGATCAGGGTCTTCGACAATGACTTTCTGCCCAGCCCGTTGATCAGAAAACCAATGAAAGGCAAAAGTGGAATCAAGAAAATTAATTGCTTCATAAGCTCATCCCGGCCTTCTGATTCGGAGAAGGAATAATTTAATGTTTCAGTCTGTTTAAGAAATTTACATCTACCGAATGTGTGTTTCGATACAGCATAACGATAATGGCGAGCCCCACACTCACTTCTGCAGCCGCCACCACCATGATAAAAAATACAAAGAGCTGCCCATCGCTGCCAGCATTAATGTCGGTAGCTGAACGGGCGAGGTGATGCATTTTTGAAAATGCAACAAGCATCAGGTTCACTGCATTCAACATCAGTTCGATGCACATAAAAATGATGATTGCATTGCGGCGGGTTAGCACCCCCACTATGCCAATTACAAACAACGCGATAGAAAGAAATATGTAATACTGTATGTTCATAAACTACTTCACCCGGCTACAGAATGTGTACCAGGCACGGCTAATTTTATTCTCTTTTTCCTATGACCAC
>JBGTIL010000655.1:0-2974 GCA_041745695.1 Chitinophagaceae bacterium
TGTGCGCTGGATATCAATAAAGGATACGCTTGTTTGCGCCTGGAGGTAATGGCCAAATAGAAAAGAAACAACGACCAGCAAATTTTTCATACTAACTCTTTGGATATATTGAACGCGTCTAAGATCGGCAACCAAATGCAAATAAAAGTCCAAAATGACTTAAAACAAAGGCAGTTTGGGAACCCTAAGTTGCTAACAACGCATAAACAGCACTTAGTAATATGCAGCACCTACAAATTTCCCCGAGCAGCCTGCTCCCTTTCTATCGCCTCGAATAGAGCTTTGAAATTTCCTTTTCCAAAACTCTGTGCGCCTTTGCGCTGAATGATTTCAAAGAAGAGTGTTGGTCTGTCTTGCACCGGTTTCGAAAACAGCTGCAGCAGGTATCCTTCGTTGTCTCTGTCCACGAGGATGCCGAGTTCCTTCAAAGGTTCCAGGTTTTCATCAATGACGCCCACCCTTTGTGAAAGATCATCATAATAACTGGAGGGCACTTGTAAGAACTCAACGCCCCGTCTTTTTAACTCCCTCACTGTTCTCACGATATCGGCGGTAGCCATCGCCACATGTTGCACACCAGCACCACCATAAAACTGCAGGTACTCTTCGATCTGCGATTTTTTCTTGCCCTCTGCAGGCTCGTTAATGGGAAACTTTACAAAACCGTTTCCATTACTCATTACCTTACTCATAAGAGCAGAATACTCAGTCGAAATATCACTATCGTCGAAAGATAAAATATTACGAAAGCCCATTACATGCTCGTAAAATGCAACCCAGGTGTTCATACCGTTCCAGTCTACATTGCCCACACAATGGTCTACATACAACAGCCCGGTGTCGGCGGGCGCAAAATCGGGATTCTGCCAAACCCTGAAACCGGGCATAAATGCGCCGTTGTAGCGCGCACGTTCGATAAACAGGTGAACCGTATCGCCGTAGGTATGAATGCCGCTGATGATTACCTCTCCGTCGGCATCTTGTAGAACGGTTGGCTTCATATAACTTTTTCCTCCCCTCTTTGTGGTTTCCTTCCAGGCGGCAGCAGCATCATCAACGCTAAGGGCTAGAAATTTCACACCATCGCCATGCTTGCTGATGTGCGCGGCTATATCATTGCCACTGTTTAAAGGAGTGGTTAATACAAAACTGAGCTTATGCTGCCGTACCACATAACTCACCCTGTCCTTCACCCCAGTTTCCGGTCCGGAGTAGGCTAATGCCTGAAAACCAAATGCACTCATATAAGAATGCGCTGCCTGCTTGGCATTACCCACGTAGAATTCTACAAAATCAGTACCCTTGAGTGGCAGAAAATCATGAGCAGTGCCGGTGGAACTTTGCGTAGAGGTATGGGGAAGCATAAATTATTAATCTGTTGAAGTACTTAAGACAGAAACGAACTCCGGTCTATCAGCGCTCCACCGAACAAGTATGTAAAACACCGTCCTCGTTCCGGTCGATGCACCAACAAAAGTAAAATGATTAAACAAACTTTTCCCTGAATATTGCCGGGGGGTGTTAATTTTAAAACACAAAACTGCATCATGGAATCAGAAAAAACGGTCCACCAAACCTGTCCTTCCCAATTGCTGAACCTGCTTCATTTTTTTATATGCGCAGTAGTTTTTGCAGGGATCATTGTAGCCTCCGTTCAGGCAGGTGAGAATGTAATATTACTTTTTCTTTTTGTTCCGTTGATTTATGCATGGTGGCGGTGGCTCACTGTACGGGCTATGCGCTTTACACTTACCGATCAGCGCATTATCATCTCTAAAGGAGTGCTGAATAAAACCACCAATGAAACCGAACTGTACCGCGTGCGGGATACATCTATTGAAGAACCCTTTTTCTACCGCATGTTTGGATTGGGAAACATCGTCGTGTATACTACAGATGAAGCCATCTCGATGCACAAATTCATAGCCTATCATAAGCCCCATTGGGTAAAAGATCAGATCCGCAACCACGCGGAACAATGCCGGCAGAAGAAGCGCTGGGGCAATGATAATGTGTTGCTGCACGACCACAATGTTTAGTCTGTACATTTCCATTCCTGATTGAGCTTCCTCTTTAATAGTGAAGGTTTCCCCAGCCAGCATTGAATTTTACTGATTCTGCAGGGCTTGCCTGTTTGCTTCCTGGCAGGGAATCGACCATCAACAAATCAGTAAGGGCCTTTATCTTCGCCCCATGTTACAAGTGGGTATTTTAGGAGGGGGTCAATTAGGCAGGATGCTATTGCAGGCGGCTGCCAATTACCCGGTAGAAACGCATGTTTTGGAGAGCGATCCGGAATGCCCTTCCGCACTGTTGTGCAGAAACTTCGTTACCGGTGACATCAGGGATTTTGAAACAGTTTACCAGTTTGGAAAGAGACTGGATGCGATTACAATCGAAATTGAAAATGTAAATGTTGAGGCTTTAGAGAAGCTGGAGGGTGAAGGTGTGCAGGTGTACCCGCGCCCAGCGGTGCTGCGCCTGATCAAGAATAAAATTCTCCAGAAGGAGTACTACAAATTGCACAATCTCCCCAGTGCGGCGTTTATGGTGACGAACAGTTTATCAGACCTGCAGGGAGCCGGCGCTTTTCTGCCGGCGGTTCACAAAATTGCCGAAGGTGGTTACGACGGCAGGGGCGTTCAATTGCTCCAAACTGCGGCCGATTTTTCGAAAGGGTTCTCAGAGCCGAGTGTGCTGGAAAAAAAAGTCGCAATAAAAAAAGAAATTGCCGTTCTGGTTGCGGTAGACGCCAAGGGGAAAATAGCCCTGTACCCTCCTGTTGAGATGATGTTTAATACAGAGCTCAATCTCCTCGACTACCAGCTTTGTCAGGCCGGCATACCGGAGAAGATCTTGTGGAAAGTGGAAGCGATTGCTATTTCTGTTGTGCGCAACCTCGCGTCGCCCGGATTATTCGCCGTAGAACTTTTTGTGGATGACAACGACGAGGTACTCGTTAATGAAACCGCCC
>JBGTIL010000656.1:0-1849 GCA_041745695.1 Chitinophagaceae bacterium
TACGGTGTCTAAGCGGCAATTGAAGTAAATATCTACATATAAAAATAGTTTTCACCAGCTGGCCGTATGATTGCAAAACATACATGAGGTTGTTCTGTCTTGGATAGGATTGAAGTTTATTGATTAGTAGTGAGGCTGTTACTGTTCCTGTCAGAACGGATGCAGCCACTCTTTTAAGATCATCGGCGTGTCTTTTCAAGTAGTCGATGTTAACTGTACCAGTAAACTTTAATTGAGGGTACTGTATTCCCACCAGATTTTCTTTGTCGGGTTTTATCTTGCACAGGCGTTGATTTTTTATATCGCGGAGTCGTGGGGCAAAACGTTTGTTAGCCAGGTCAAAGAACGCGAATATCAAGTCTGAATACCCATGTGTGTCGGTGGTGTGTTCAAGAATGGTCAGTTCGGTTTCATTTGTCAGGATCTCATCCAATACGTATGGAGCATCCCGTTCGGTGCTGCTGATCACTTTAGTACCGTACTGGGAATACTGATCTGAAGTGTGGGTGTAAAAAGTCACTCCTTTGCCGTACCCAAAATACCTTGGCAATGCCTTTGCATTCCGGATTTTACCACTTGTCGCAAATCTCTGGCCATCGGAAGATGAAAGTGTGCCATCGCCCCAATAGGATGATATCCATTGTCCGTGATGAAAATTCACCAACAGGTCATTGGCCCGCTTAAGGTTCTCATCAGAAAAGTAATTATTGGCAACCCACCACAGAGAATGATAATCCAATTCTGAGGAGCGCGCCAGATCGGCTAGTGTCAGGTTACAGGCATTACCCAACAGGGCAGCGAACTTCAATGCATCATGTTGCGGGCTGCGGGGCAGGGCGTCTTCCCGTAATTCCCTTCCATAGTCAACCCAGGTATCCACTTCACGGATCATTTCCACCAGGCCGACACGAGGCAACCGCTTGTTAATCTGCTCCTGTAAATCCTTGACAGATTCGGGAAGATTTTCAGCCTCCAGGGGCGGGACAACCAATACTCCATCCTCTAACCTTATCTCGGTGCCTCGTGATAAAAGTTCGGCCAGGGGTTCAAGCAGACCGGTTAATTCAAGAACCTTCTCGTCGATCCGTTTTGCCATATCCAAACCGCCAAAGGGAAGGCATATCTCTGGTGAAGCTAGCTGCCACCGTGCCTCAGGAATCAGACAGCTATTAAAATCCGCATATTTTCTGGATAACTCGACGAAAACATCCCCGGACTGGAGTCTGTCGTTGAGCACCGAGAAGACACAAAGTTCGTAGGCGGGCGCTTGCAGCATCTTTTCAATGATGACTACCTTCTGCCAGGACTGTGTAATAAAATGGGTTGGGGCGGATTGCGGCAATTTTCGTTTAGTTCCATTCTGGAGTTCTGTAACCAGATCCAGGCCGGGACCAAAATTGTCTTTTGAAAAAGCTACTTTGAAATCCAGCACCCTTAGCAGGTGGGGCGTGAATTGTTTGAACCGGGGATAAGTCTTAAGTAGAAAGAACAAAGGCGACTGATAAACCGGTCTGTTTATTTTCAAGACTACGTGTAAAGCCTCCCGTATGGTTTCCTTCGATAGATTTTCAAATATTTTGCTTCTCAGATACTGATTTTCAATGGAATCGTCAACAACCATCTCAACAGTCTTTGTGAGTGTTTTCACAGCCTGGTTCTGGGATTTGACAATACCCAGCTGGTAGGCCTCCAGGGATTTTTTTGCATCGCTCAGGGCTTGCGTCCAGAAATCATGGTACATCACCAAAACGCTGTCGGTTGTGTCGAGCAGCGTTTCCCGGAGGAAGCACACCAGTAAGGGGTAACGCTTTTGTGGCTTGATGCGCTGTAAGTAATGATTTGAATTGTT
>JBGTIL010000657.1:0-1552 GCA_041745695.1 Chitinophagaceae bacterium
GCACCATTCTATTGAATTGGCTGACTACATTTTATATAAATTTGAGAGGAATCAGACATTACAATTGTATTTTTTGAATTTTACTATCCAGAATTACGCATAGAAAGATAGCTTAAACTTGAAAGTTATTAGGTATTTGAGATGATATGACAATACCTTCGTCAGCGGTTAGTTTCGGCTAAAATAACTTTTAGTCGGAGCAGACAGGTTAGAGGCTGTAAATAACTTGAGGCTTTACTGACCTCGTAAAAGAGATTGCACCAGCCTGTAACCGAAGCGTCAGCATAAGGCTCGAAGACCTTGAATAGAAGTTTGGTGACCGCCGCGAAGAAAGTCTGCTCCAGAATTAAAAGGGAGGAGAAAAGTCATGCGTTATCTCGGAGTTGATTTACATTCCAACAATTTCATGGTTTGTTTTCTTTCAGAAAATGGAGAACAAACTTTTAAGCGATACAAACTCAGTGAACTGGTCGAGTTCAAACAGAATCTTGAGGGAGAAGATCGAATTGCTGTTGAAGCAACCGGCAATACCCGATTCTTTTACAATCAAGTTGCTTGTTTGGTGGCTGAATGTGTTGTCGTGAATCCGAGCCAGTTTGAAGTCATCAAACAGTCTTTCAAGAAAACCGATAAAAATGACTCGGAAGCACTTGCCCGTTTTTTAAGCAAAGGACTTCTTCCGTCGTCCCGGATGAAGGACGAACTTCACGCAGAGGTCAACAGTTTGGCGAACACACGTGACAAACTGGTCAAACTGCGAACCACGTTGCTGAATAAAATTCACGCTCATTTGAAAGGTGCGGGCTATGAGAGCCGTAAGGAAGCCTACGACCATCCCGCTAATTTGAAAAAAGTATTGACCTTAAACTGGTCGACGGCGGTGCATATCGAATTAGAGGTTATCGTCAGTCAAATTCTGAGTCTTACAGACGGTATTACGAAATTGGAAAAAGAAATTGCTGAACGAGGTGCGGAGATAGATGGTTTCGCCAATCTGAAAAGCATCAAAGGAATCGGCAATTATTCAGCCGCCGTTTTGCTTTCAGTTATCGGTGATGTCAATGATTTCGCCGATGAAGACAAACTGGCGAGTTATTTCGGGATTGTTCCGCGTGTATCTAACTCCAACCAGACACAACATCACGGCTCAATCACCAAGCGAGGCTCAAAGTTAGCAAGAACGGTGCTGGTTCAATGCACTCTGACAGCAAAACGATTCAGTCCATATTTGAAGCAGTATTATGAACGAATCAAAGAGCGGCGGGGCAGCAGCAAAGCGATTATCGCCACAGCCAGAAAATTTTTGGGAATAATCTACAGAACACTCAAATACAATTGGGTATTTTCGGATTTTCCCAATTTTGTGTTAGCAGAACAATAGAATTGGTTTGGAGTTGATTTTTGTCATAGAAGTTATTTTGTCTAATTATAAGGTCGTTAGAATTGTAAGAACTGCATCATAATTGGGAATGTATAGCGAGTCTTCCCAAATAGTCGCATCGGTATGGGAAGTGTTGTTAGCCCAAACATCAATGGATATTTCGCCTTCAAG
>JBGTIL010000658.1:0-6065 GCA_041745695.1 Chitinophagaceae bacterium
AGCTCGTATACGATGGACTTGTCTTTTTTAAACAACAATTGCAGGCTGATTATGATCTGTATCTTCTTGATATAAACGTTCCTTCTCTTAATGGTTTGGAAGTTTGCAAAAAAATTCGCAAAAGCGATCAGCAGACGCCAATTCTTATGTTGACTGCCTATGGCCAGGTAGAAGACAAGGTACAGGCTCTGGATTTTGGTGCCGATGACTATCTGGTTAAGCCTTTTCATTTGGACGAATTGAATGCCCGGGTGAAAGCGTTAGTGCGCAGAAGCCAACAGCATCGTGAACAGCCTAATGCGATCTATCAAATAGCTGATCTTGTTGTGAATACCACTGAAATGAAAGTCAGCCGGGCAGGGAAGGAAATCCTATTAACGCCGAAAGAGTACAAGCTTTTGGAATTACTGATAAAACAAGCTGGACGTACTTTATCAAAACAAACTATTGCGGAGCAGGTATGGGATATTCATTTCGAAACCGGCACAAATACTATTGAAGTCTACATCTCTTTTCTGCGGAATAAAATAGACAAAGGTTTTAGCGCCCCACTTATTCATACCCGTGCAGGCTATGGCTATTATTTAATTGAAAAGTAATTACATGCTACTCAAGCACAGGTTTCCACTTTTTTTCAGCTTCCTTTTCTCGCTGCTGTTGGCTATTGTGATGTTGACTGTTTATGTTTTGTTCTCCAATTTCCGAAAAGATGAATTCAGAAACAGGCTGGCCGAAAAAGCGAAAACGACCGTTAAGCTGTTGCTTGAAGTGAAAGAGGTCGATATGCAGTTACTGCGCATCATTGATACTAATTCGATTAATCGCTTCTATAATGAGAAGACGATCATCTTCGACGATAGCCTGCAGATTATTTACAGCAGCCTGGATGATGCCACTATCAACTGGACAAAGCAGGAACTCCTTGAACTTAAAAAAAAACAGGAAGTTTTTCGAAAGAACGGCAGCTATGATGTTTTTGGCATATACTATGAATTTGACGGCCGTGATTACTATGTTATGGTGTCAGCGGAAGACAATGCAGGTGTTCGTACGCTGAGTTACTTGAAACTGATCTTAATTGGCGCATCCATAATTGGCACCGTGGCAGTTTGGTTGATCGCTTTTCTGCTCAGTAAAAGGACGCTGAAGCCACTTGACAAGCTAAGGCGTCAAATGCAGGACATTACAAGTAAAAACCTGGCCGTACGGGTAAGAGAGCCTAGACAGGAAGATGAAATTAAGGCGCTGTCTCAATCTTTCAATCAAATGCTTGACCGTATTGACAGGGCTTACAAAAGTCAAAAAGAATTTACCAGTAATGCGTCGCACGAATTAAGAACGCCAATTGCCCGTATAGTTATGCAGTTGGAAAACTTAACGGTAAATGAACGGATATCACCCCACGATCAAATGATTTTAAAAAGTGTATCGGATGACGCTTATCAGCTTTCCGATATCGTCACTTCATTACTCGTATTGTCAAAAACCGAAGAGTCGGGCGAAATTGCCGGTTTGCAGAAAGTGCGGTTAGACGAGATTATTTTTCAAGGCGCTTCTCAACTTTCCGGCATTTACCCAGACTTCAAGCTCCATTTTGAAATCGAGGTTCAGGAGGACAAAGATCTGACAATGGAATTGCAAGGCGACGAAACGCTATTGAAGATCGCTATACTTAATTTGTTTAAGAACGCATACCTCTACTCCGATGATCAGATAGTTCGGTGCTGCGTTGGTGAACATGATGGTCTTTTACGCCTTACTATTACTAATCGCGGTGAAGTTCCCAATACCACCGATACAACAAAATTGTTTAACACATTTACCAGGGGTAGTAATAGCGGCAAAGCCCAGGGAAGCGGGATTGGCCTGAGCATCGTGCGACGCATTCTCCACTATCATCATGGAACCGTCACTTATGATATTGTTGATAACACTACTAACAAGGTTTCGGTCCTATTTCCAGCCCTTAAAGTTTAAGCGCATTTTAAGCAGTACTTAAGTTCCTTTTAAAACAGCCATTCTACCTTGCCAACAATTCCAGCATGGAGATTCTGACTATTTACCAATAAGAAATGTATGGGCTTTAATGTGCTTGGTTTGGGTGTTGCTATATTCCTTCTTCTGATTCTCCTTGGAGCACTGATGTATGGGAAAAAGCATTCTGCCAAAAAGCTCAGAAAGCATTTCGATAAACTTGCCGAACAGAATAGCCTTTTGATAAGCAGCGTCGAAACGTTCAGGTCGCGGATGGTAGGCATTGATTGCAGGAATGGAAAAGTTCTGTACCTGAGATGCGGCGCGTTCAAATCACAATCCACATTAATTGATCTCAAAACAATAATTCACTGCTCTTATCGAAAGCTTTACCTACAGACACCCGTTAACTCCAATAGGAAAGAAGTTAAATTGATTGTAAGCGACGTTCTATTGGAATTTGATCAAGAGGACCTGACGATTGTTTCGCTACCGTTTTATCAACATTCAATGGACGGATATTCAGACATCACTTCGATTGAACAGAAAGCCAGGCGCTGGGAGGTGCTCGTTCAAAAATTAATAAGCACCCCGGACACCTAGTAACCCTGATCAATGCCATCAAGCCTGCTGCATTGGAAATCTAAAATATGCCGGGCGATACACTCGAAAATGCGGTGCGGCAAAACGTGATTAATCAGGCAAAATTACTTCGAGGTCTTGAATCCGTCTTAAGCCGTGCCTACAGTAATGGTGAAATTCTGATAGTCGGCGCTGTGTATAATCTTTTGACAGGTAAGGTGGAAGTGCTGAAAGAAACGTTAGCCTCCAACAAGGTATATCACGGCTGATATCACGGGTAAGTATCAGCACCAGAAATGAGCGACTATTTAAAAGGACGGTAAGTTGGATTAAAGGAGAAGGCGTATGGGATTTATTTTGGAAATATTATTGGAGGGCTTGGTGTTACTGCTCCTGGCCAAAGTGATGACAGCGGTTCATGTCCGAAATTATGGAACAGCGATTGGGGTTGCTTTAGTAGTGGCACTCTTGAACGCAACCATTGGTGCCATCCTCCGTTTTCCACTTAATCTGGTCACACTCTTTCTTTTAAGCTTCCTTGTTCGGTTAATCGTCACAGCTCTAATGATACGTTTGGCAGATATGTTCTTCGCCGGTTTTAAAGTTGATTCTAATAAAGCCGCGTTGATCATGGCGGTCGTCCTTGCTTTAGCAGGTGCCGTCTTTTCGCATGTTTTCTGATGGCATAACCGTAGTCATCCCAGCCAGGTTTTCAGACCAGATTTTTAACTGCATCAGTATGGACACTTCAAAAAAAATAATTATGGAACTATTGAACGCACAAACGTTACAGGAATTGAAAAGTATCGGACACGGTCCTTGCCTGTCTTTTTATATGACAACGCACAAGAATCATCCGGACAATTTGAAAGACCCGATTCACTATAAAAATCTTCTAAAGCAGTTGGAGGAATCGCTGCGGCATCGCGAATTTCAAGGTGATGCCGTAGCGCTACTTGGTCCTTTCGAAGCCTTAGCCAACAATAAAGGCTTTTGGGATCATACACTCAATGGCTTGGCCATATTTGGGACGGAGAATTTTTTTAAAGTCGTTGGCGTACCTATTGAATTAACTGACTTGGTGGTGGTAGCCAATAGCTTCCATACAAAGCCACTCAAGAAATATTTACAGTCGGCAGACCGTTACCAGTTGCTCGGATTGAGCCTGCATAATTTTCAACTATACGAAGGAAACAGGCACACCATATCTCAGGTGGCACTGCCGGAGGACTTTCCCGACACCATTCAGGAGGCGTTGGGGAAAGAGTTAACAGAATCCCATTTGACAGTGGCTTCTTATGGTGGCGTTGGTGGTACCAGTGGGAATATGGTACACGGACATGGTGGTAGAAAAGATGAGTTGGATTTGGATGCAGAACGATTCTTCCGGGCAACCGCAGACGTGGTGTATGAGAAAATTTCAAAACCTTCCGGTTTACCGCTTCTACTCGCTGCCCTAGCGGAACATCACCATCTTTTTCGAAAGGTCAATAAGAACCCCTACCTTGTTATCGAAGGTATTTCGGTTAACCCCAATTCTATAGATAGAGACAAGTTGGTAAGGATGGCCTGGGAGGTGATGGAGCCCAACTACAAGCATGGACTCCAATCCTTAGCAGAAACGTTTGCGGAAGCTTGTGCAAAAAACAACGGCAGCGATGACATTTCGGTAGTGGCAAAGGCAGCAGCCGAAAGCAAGGTGGATACGCTGCTGTTAGAGTCTGGCAGAATACTTCCAGGCAGGCTCAATGCAGAAACAGGCGGTGTGGAAAAAGGGAATCTGGAGCACCCGGAACTGGATGACCTGTTAGATGATATAGGAGAATTGGTTAGTGCCAAAGCAGGGAAAGTAGTTGTAGTGCCTAAGGAAATGATGCCAGTTGAAACCGGACTTGCAGCAACCTTTAGATATTAGTGCTGCGGAGCTCTTAAAATAAATTTTTTACATCAGGCAATTAAAATAGTAAACCATGAAAATTCAATTTAATACCGACAATAATATACTGGGAACTGAAGCGTTGAGAGGACCAATTGAGGAAAGGATTGAACAGTCGTTAAGCCGGTTTAGCGAACGCATCACCCGGGTGGAAGTCCACTTGAATGATGAAAACGGACACAAAGGGGGACAAGATGACAAGCGTTGTATGCTTGAGGCGCGGTTAGAAGGTATGCAACCTATTTCTGTCACCAACAATGATGCAACAGAGGAGCAGGCGGTGAGGGGTGCTATAATTAAGCTCAAAGCAGCACTTGACACGGTGATCGGAAGGGCACGCAACCATTGAGCAGCGCTCCTTGTACATAATCATGGATATGCTATTTTTGAACAAACCAGTGCGCTGTTACCGCTGCAAACAGTACGCTGGTTAGGCTTGATAAAAGGTGAAGGATTTGGGAAGTTAATATCCTAATTATGTAAATCGATAACATGGCAGGACGTTTTTCTAACTTATTCAAGAGCTTTTTTGATAGCGAGAAAGTAGCAGGTCTACTACTTGTTATCTGTACCATAATCTCTTTGGTTATTGCCAACTCTTCCATTGGCGAAGATTATATTCATTTCATGCACCAGAAAGTGAATTTGTCTTTTGCTAATGTGTCACTCAACTACTCAATTGAGCATTGGGTAAACGACGGACTCATGGCAATCTTTTTCCTGATGGTTGGACTTGAAGTGGAGCGGGAAATATATGTTGGAGAATTAGCTGATTTTAAAAAAGCCATTCTTCCACTAGCAGCAGCGGTGGGTGGTATCTGCATCCCGGCGTTAATTCACTTTGTACTGAACAGTGGTACATCTACACAGTCAGGCTTTGCTATACCAATGGCAACAGACATTGCGTTTGCACTAGGCATACTTGCCTTAGCAGGCAACAAAGTACCCACGGCAGTTAAAGTATTTCTGACAGCTCTAGCCATCATTGATGATATAGGGGCAATACTTGTGATAGCTTTCTTTTATACCAAGACGGTTCTGTTCTCCTACTTGCTTGTAGCTGGCGGCATTTTTTTGAGCCTGTTTATTTTGAACAGGTTAAGAGTGCAGAACCTGATTTTTTACATTATTCCTGGCATCGTAATGTGGTACTGCTTTTTAAAGTCAGGCGTTCATGCAACAATTGCCGGTGTATTGCTAGCCTTTGTAATTCCCTTTCATAGCGATGATGATAAAAATGTCTCCTATCATTTGCAGCACTTTCTGCACAAGCCTGTAGCATTTATCATCCTTCCCATGTTTGCACTGGTAAATACAGCGATTTTAATTCCGTCAAACGTTATAGATAGTCTTTCATCACCTAATTCATTGGGTATCATGGCTGGTCTGGTTCTGGGCAAGCTTATAGGCATATTTACCATTCCCTTCATTTTAGTCAAAATGGGTGTAGCCACTTTGCAAGAAGAAATTACCTGGAGAGATCTGGCTGGAATTGGCTTGCTTGCAGGCATCGGCTTTACAATGTCCATGTTTATCAGCAACCTTGCTTTTACTGATACAGCATTAGTGACTA
>JBGTIL010000659.1:0-9715 GCA_041745695.1 Chitinophagaceae bacterium
AAACTGCGGTATTGAAGGAAGCGTGGTTGTAAATAAGGTACGTGAAGGAAGCGGAGATTATGGTTTCAATGCACGTACAGAAGTGTATGAAAACCTGATCAGCGCAGGTGTAATCGATCCTACAAAAGTTACACGCATCGCTTTGGAAAATGCAGCCTCAATTGCAGGTATGTTGTTGACCACCGAGTGTGTGATTGCTGATAAGCCTGAGCCTAAATCTGCTGGTGCTGCACCAGGCGGAATGCCAGGTGGTATGGGTGGAATGGACTATTAATGTAGATACGCGCCTGCACTCAATAAGTGCATAGATAAAAGTAAAAAGCCCCTGTTCGTGCAAACGAGCAGGGGCTTTTTCTTTGAAAAAAAAAGATTTATTTCAAGATGTTTATGTAAATTAGTTATTACAATCCCCTTACATTGAACAGTGACCATTTTATGGTCCACTGAACGATTTTTTCCCTCTGAAGGCTGGTGAATAAGGTTTGCACATCTAAAACATATTCCTATGCTGTCAAAAATTATCTTTTGGTTCAAGGCGAAGCTTGGACGCAACAAAAAAAAGCAGGCTTCCCCTTTCAACAGCGACAATCCCTTCCTTATTCTTTAATCGCCTGCATACACACCCGCTGGCCGCTACGTTCTGATTCGAGCATTCAGAACTGTCGTGTATTTGCTTCATGCGTGGTTGATCTTCGTAATTTTACCTGCGCGCCATGTAAACATTCCGGCATGTTTGCATGGTAAAGTACTTACGGGTTTGACAACACACTAAAATTGTACATTTTTGCCCCTTCTGAATATAATCCGTGGCCGACTCACGCTTGCTTGCATTGAACTTTTATGAACACCGAGTCTGGCAAGCCGTTTGTAAATCATTCTAAAAAGCAACACTATGAAAATGAAAACTTTTATTGTAGGCTCGCTCATGTTAATAGGGGCAGGGCTTAATGCGCAATCTTCAGGGCAGTTTCGGGCAGGCATCAATTTCGCCAACGTGTCGGTAAATGACAATGGTCGTGTAGACGAGGCCAACAGCCTTACTTCATTTCAGGCCGGTTTTGTTGGCGATTTTGCGGTAGCCGGTAAGTTTGTATCGCTACAGCCGGGTATTCTGTTTACCGGTAAGGGTTCTAAGATCCAGAGGGGTGACGCCAACAATAACGGTTACTTCAAACAGACTTCCAACCCGTTTTATATAGAGGTGCCGCTAACACTGGTCCTAAAAGCCCCGGTGGGAGGTGGCAACAGTTTTTTTGCCGGCGCAGGTCCTTACGTAGCTGTTGGTATCTCGGGTAAGAACAAAACAGAAGGTCGCAATTTACTGGGCACGTACAGCAATGAGCGATCTATCACTTTTTCGGACGATGACCCAAGAACATTTTCGGAGGAAGAAGGTACAGGCTTTGGCGTTCTTAAACGCTTCGACTATGGTCTCAACGGCACAGCCGGTATAGAAGGAAAGTCGATTGTCTTAGGCGCTTCTTACGGCCTGGGGTTGGCTAAACTCCAGTCGGGAAGTAACAACAATGCAGATAACAATAACAAACACCGCGTGTTTGCCCTCACCGTGGGATTCAAATTTTAATGTAAAAGATTTGTTCAGTAAAACAGCCACCCATCCGGGTGGTTTTTTTTACAGAAATATTTTTAAGTGCCAGCAGTGTAACTTTTCAATAGAAATTGTGAAGCCGGTGATTAGAGTCCGGTAGTGGAATCATCCGGGATTATCTTTGCCCGATGCAGGTAATGAAATGGCTGGCAATTGGATCGGGTATAGTATTGATACTCGCTTGTTTTATGCCATGGGTGACCATTGATAGCAAGAACATCGTTATCAGTGGCGTAGATGCTACTGGTACAAGCTTCGGGAAGCCGGGTTACATGCATTTTCTGCTCGCTGCCATCAGCATCATCTTACTCCTCATCCAGAAAACACTTGCCGTAAGGATCGCCATATTTTTGACTGCTTTCAATGCCGCCTGGTCGGTGCGCAACTTCATTGTTATCTCTGCCTGTTATGGCGGTATATGCCCTGAGAAGCAGGCAGGCTTATATTTGATTGTAGCCAGCTCAATGGTAATGATGATTGGCAATTTATTCACTGGTTTCAAAGAAAAAGAATTGGAGCCCGCGAGCGTACCCGTTGACGTACAGCAGCCCTGAGCTTTGATGGATTCTCCTACGAAATTCAGTGGCAATTATCCTACAGAATGTAAGCTGCTTCCAATGATCTTAATACACGCGTCCACCTGTGTTTTATTGATCGTAAGTGGCGGAGCAAACCGAATCTTGTTTCCATGAGTAGGCTTGGCCAGTAAACCGTTTTCCATCAGCACCATGCATAGGTTCCAACCCATCTCCCCGCCGGATCCATTCAGCACAATGGCATTCAGAAGTCCTTTACCCCGTATGGTCTGGATATGGGGCGATTCTAATTTTGCCAACTCCGCCCGAAAATAGTCACCCATCATGGCTGCATTGTCGGCAAGCCTTTCTTCCTCTAATACTTTTAGCGCTGCGAGGGCAACAGCACAAGCCAGTGGATTGCCTCCAAAAGTAGAACCGTGTTCTCCCGGCTTTATGGTCATCATGATTTCATTGTCTGCCAGCACAGCACTCACCGGCAGCACACCACCACTTAGTGCTTTTCCCAGGATCAGTATATCCGCACGAACATCCTCATGATCGCAGGCAAGCATGCGTCCGGTTCGGCCCAACCCCGTTTGTATTTCGTCGGCAATAAATAAAACATCGGCATCTGCGCAGAGCGCTTTGGCAGCAGCCAGATAACCTTCATCGGGCACCACCACGCCGGCCTCACCCTGTATCGGTTCAACTAAAAATCCCGCAACATTTGATTCCCGCAAAGCCCCGGCAAGCGCCGCAAGGTCGTTGAACGGCACCGACACAAAACCCACCCCATAAGGTCCAAAATCAGTGTAGGCAGCAGGGTCTGAAGAAAAAGAAATCACCCCTGTGGTTCGGCCGTGGAAATTATTTTGGCATACGATGATCTTCGCCTTGTTTGCTTCCACCTTCTTTACCCTGTAGGCCCAGTGCCTGGCAAGCTTGATTGCTGTTTCCACTGCTTCAACTCCCGTGTTCATGGGAAGTACTTTGTCGTATCCAAACAAATTGGTAATGTATTTTTCGTACTCGCCGAGGAGGTTATTGTGGAATGCCCTGCTGGTAAGGGTGAGCATGCGAGCCTGGTCTAGCAGGGCGCCTATAATCCTTGGGTGGCAATGGCCCTGGTTCACAGCCGAGTACCCGCTCAGGAAATCGAAATAGCGTTTACCTTCTACATCCCACAGAAAAACACCTTCACCACGATTTAATACAACAGGGAGGGGATGGTAGTTATGCGCACCGTGGTCGGCTTCGAGGGCTAAATAATAGGAGGTATCATGAATTGCGGTCATGGCAGTAAACATAAATTGAGATTGTGTAAAATAGGAAAGAAGCAAAGGCCAATGCAGGCAAGCCTAGTGGTTGAGCAGGTCGAGATGCTGCTGAAGAAATAAAGGTGATTGTAACTTTGCCCCAAGCATAGACTGCAAAAATAGCAATAATATTATGGCTTACACAATTCCAGCACAGACCCGCATCGGACATGTTCATTTAAAAGTTGCAGAACTGGATCGCTCGCTGCAGTTTTATTGTGGTCTCCTGGGGTTCGAGATCATACAGCGGTATGGTGATGGTGCCGTGTTTATCTCGGCCGGAGGTTACCACCACCACATAGGATTGAATACCTGGCACAGTAAGAATCGCCAGCCGGCGCCTGTAGAAGCAGCAGGCTTGTACCATGTAGCAATTCTTTACCCTACACGCCGTGACCTGGCCATTGCGCTGCAGCGGCTCCTTCAGGAAAAATACCCGCTTACCGGCGCTGCAGATCATGGCGTATCTGAAGCAATATACCTTGCAGACCCGGACAGCAACGGGATCGAACTCTACTGGGATAAACCCAAAGACCAATGCCCGCTGGACCAGGCTGGCAACTTGAAAATGTCTACTGGTGCACTGGACCTCGAGGCACTGCTTGCGCTGGCAAAAGAAAATGCCTGACGAAGTAGTGAGCTGGAAACGACAGGTCCGGACTTTCAGGCTCCGGGAAAAGTCCAAAAAAGGTTGAACCACTGCCTGTCATAGACGCGTAGCTGGCACCAGCCGCGTAGAGCTGCTGTTTAATGGTTCCGAGTTCAGGGTGCTGCCGTGTGGCCGCTTCTTCAAAATCATTAGTGATTGTACTTCTCCATTCCGCAACCGGAAGCGCCACCAGTTCCTGGAGCTTCGGGCGATCCTCATTCGGTGCTATCTGTTGAAACGCCGTAGACGTATTAATGTGGATGGAAGGAAATACCAAAACCACTCGATAGCCAGCCAGGCTAAGGGGCAGTGGAGTAAGTTGTTCGCCACGTCCTGCGGCAGCTGCAGGATTATTGTAGATAAAAAAAGGGCAGTCACTGCCCAATTGCAAAGCGTATTGGTTCAGGTTAGCGAAGCTCAGGTTTAAATTACAATAGTTGTTCAGCAAAAGCAGTGCGTGCGCTCCGTCTGAACTGCCTCCCCCGAGACCGGCACCCATGGGAATGACTTTATGCAGGTGCATAGAAAGAGGAGGGATGCCAGGGAAGTCTTGCTTCAGAATATTATAGGCAGTTACACAAAGATTCGAATTTTGGGACGCAGCGATAGGGAGCCCTGAGGTTGCAAAACTCAAATGCTCTTTGGCAGTTCCGGGTGCGACTTCCAATGCATCGGTAAACGGTATCGGGTAAAAAACAGTGTCCAGGTCGTGGTATGCATCGGCCCGTTTCCGCAAAACATGCAGGCCGATGTTGATTTTTGCATTGGGAAATAAGATCATAACTATGTGATTCCCATTGTTCTGGAAAGGATGTCTTCAATTGTTCTGAGGGGCGCGCTGCAAATCAGCTATCCTTCCGACGCTTGTTTATTTCATCGCGGATGGCAATTGCCTGGATGTAATCCTCCTGCTCCAGGATCTCGTTGAGCAAGGTTTCCAGGTCTTCCAGCGTCATGGCTTTCAGGCTTGCCTTGCCTGTGGAATCACTTTCGTCCGTGATACTGGTGGGAGACTTTTTTTTCTTGGAACCTGAGCCTGTATCCTCCATAAGTATGCCTGCACTTTCCAGGATATGCTCGTAGGTAAATACCGGGCAACCAAATCGGACTGCCAAGGCGAGTGCATCGGAGGTACGACTATCGATCTCAATGGTGTCGTTCTCAGAAGAGCAAACGAGTTTTGAATAGAAAATGCCTTCCTGCAGATCTGAGATAATGATCTCATGCAGGTCGATCGTAAATGCAGACATAAAGTTCTTCATCAGGTCGTGCGTCAGGGGGCGGCTGGGTTGCATTTTCTCAAGTGCCACCGCGATAGCCTGTGCCTCAAAGCCTCCAATTACAATAGGTAGACGCCTGAGCCCGTTAATCTCTCCCAGTACCACAGCATATGAGTGAGTTTGTGTAATGCTGTGGGAAAGAGCAACAATTTCCAATTCTATTTTCTTCATACCTAAGTGAATCTGTGCTTCTCTATTGTTTACAAACCTACTGATTTTAGGTTATAAAAATGCCACAGCGTTTTAGCTATGGCAGCTGGGATATATACATATCACGAAACACCTTTAATCTTTTTTACCGCTTCGAGCAGACGCGGTACTACCTCAAAAGCATCGCCTACAATACCATAATCCGCTGCCTTAAAAAAGGGTGCTTCAGCGTCCTTGTTTACCACAACAATTACCTTGCTGCGGTTTACACCAGCAAGGTGCTGAATAGCCCCGCTTATGCCAATCGCAATGTACAGGTTCGGTGCAATGGCAATACCGGTTTGTCCAACGTGCTCGGTATGTGGTCGCCAGTGGGCATCAGCTACAGGCCGGCTGCAGGCGAGGGCCGCACCCAGGGTCTCTGCCAATTCTTCAACCATTTTCCAGTTCTCAGGTCCCTTTAATCCGCGACCTGCACTTACTACTGTTTCAGCCTCCGTCAGCGACACAGAGCTGCTGGTTTTGGTTGTGCTGATAACTTTCACAACAGGCGCGGAAACACTAGCAGGGTATTGTTCCACTGCAGCACTGCCCCCGGTTTCAACAACGGTGAATGCGTTGACGTTAAGACTGATTACTTTTCGCTCGGTGGCAACAGCCACATTTGCGAACGCTTTACCGGAGAACACGTTTTTCTTTACGGTGAAGCCGTTGCTGGTATCGGGTAATGCGGTAGCACCGGAAACAAGACCTGCCTTGAGCCGGATGGCAACCCTTGGAGCCAGTGACTTGCCTGCTGCATTGTTGGAAAAAATAACAACTGTGGCCCCCGTCTCTTCGGCTACCTGGCAGATGATCTTGGTGTACACCTGTGAATCGAAGGAGTGGAGCAAGTCGTTCTGCACCTGGTAAATCTTGTCGATACCGTATGCACCAAGCGACGGAAGGTCGTGGGTGGGCGACCCAAGCACGAGTCCTGCAGCTGTGGTACCTGTTTTTTGGGCAAGCTGCGCACCAAAGGTGAGGGCTTCAAAAGTTGCTTTTTTTACGGCACCTTCGGTATGTTCTATAAAAATGAGTACGCTCATTGTTGTGTTTGAAAGATTTAAAATAGGTTCTGCAATATCAATCTGCCTGTCAGGAGGCGAGCCTGTCGCGAACTTCTTTGCTTATAAATGTCAGACTAATCGTATACGGATTAAATGACCCTTGCTTCTTCATGAAGTAAACGCACCAGCTCCTCGACGTTCTCGGGATCTATCAGGTGTACTCCCGCCTTCGGTGCTGGCAGCGTAAAATTGGCGACTGAAGTTACCTCTGTAACAGAAGCGCCTTCCACCACTTTGAGGGGTTTCGTGCGGGCTGCCATGATACCGCGCATATTAGGGATCCGGGGTTCTGCCATCCCTTTCTGACAACTGATCACAACCGGAAGGGGTACTTCAACGGTTTCTTCACCACCTTGTACTTCGCGCTTTACAGTGGCAGTACTGCCTGCCAAAATCAAATTGGTGGCAAGGCCGATATAAGGCAACTCAAGTAACTCTGCCAGCATACCGCCAACCGAACCGTTGTTATAGTCAATTGTTTCCTTTCCTGTAAGAATAAGATCGTACGCGCCTTCCCTGGCAACGGTTGCAATGTGACTCGCCACAACAAAGGGTTCGGTAGGTATCGTATTCACCCTGATTGCTTCGTCGCCGCCCAAAGCCAAAGCCTTGCGTATGATCGGTTCGGCATCTGCACCCCCTACGGTAATGAGATGGATGATGGTAGACGGATCAGCCTCCTTCAATTCGATAGCTCTTACAAGGGCATACCATTCGTCGAAGGGATTGATGATCCACTGCACACCTGTTTCCGCAAATTTCGTGTTGTTATCTGTGAAAGCTATTTTTGCAGTGGTGTCTGGTGCCTTACTAATGCACACTAAGATTTTCATAGCATTTGTTTTAGTAAAAGTAGTTGTTTATGCAACTAGTATGTTGGGAAGCCACAAATTTACCTCAAATACAGATACATAGAATGGACAGGATAGAGCGATTAAAAGAGTTTCTGCATACGGCTCCCACTGACCTGTTCGTGCTTCATGCCCTGGGGCTGGAGTATATCAAGATCGGAAACGAGCTTCTTGCCCAGCAACAATTTGAGCAGGTGCTGCTGCTTGATGAAGGGTATATTGGCAGTTATTATCACCTGGCAAAACTTTTTGAAAGAACAGGACAGGAAGAAGCAGCAATTGCCACTTACCAGAAAGGCATGGACAAAGCCAAAGCTGCCGGCGACAACCATGCATTAAGCGAACTGCGGTCGGCATTCGAAGAACTGACTTTCTAAAGCAATTTTTCCTTCCGTTGACTGCAACAGCAATCCTCAACAACTTCTTCCAATATACCACCGGCTCGCATGAATTTAAATGAAAGATTTACAGGCTACATACAACAGCAAGGGCTATTTGAAAAGAATGATCGGTTGTTACTCGCTGTTAGTGGGGGTCTCGATTCAGTAGTACTTTGCCACCTGTGCCGGGAAGCCGGGTACAAGTTTTCTCTTGCCCATTGCAACTTTGGATTAAGAGGTGAGGAAAGTACGCGGGATGCCGTTTTTGTGAGAACACTCAGCGACACGATGGGAGTGGGGCTGCATGTGCAATTGATGGATGCAGCAGCGTATGCAGCCGAGCATAAAGTATCGGTGCAGGTTGCCGCACGCAACCTGAGGTATGCATGGTTCAGCAAATTGCTGGATGATTCCCGCACCGACCCTGCTGCTGCCAATTACAAATACCTGCTCACCGCGCATCACCGCGACGACAACATAGAAACGGTTCTGATGAACTTTCTCAAAGGCACAGGCATTGCCGGCTTGAGCGGGATTGAGCCGAGGCGCGAAAAGATCGTTCGTCCATTACTGTGGGCTTCGCGGGAAGAACTGAGCGGTTATGCCCAGGAAAAAGGGCTAAGCTGGGTGCACGACAGCAGCAACGACAAAACCGACTATACCCGCAACCTATTTAGAAATGTAATTATTCCGCAGATCGAGCAGGCCTTCCCTTCAGTTAAGGAGAACCTGGCTCGAAACATCGAGAGGTTCGATGAAGTGGAGGCTTTGTATCTGCAAGCTCTTGACCAGCATAAAAAAAGACTGCTCCAATTCCGCAGAGCAGAAGTTTTCATCCCCGTGGCGAAGCTGGCCCGCACCACGCCGCTGAAGACAATAGTATTTGAGATCATAAAAGATTTTGGATTCAGGTCGTCACAGGTACCTGATGTAATAACACTCCTCTCAAGTGAAAGTGGCAAATTCATTACTTCCTCCTCGCACCGCCTGCTTCGTAACCGGGCATGGCTGATCGTTTCTCCACTGGAAGAGCAGGAGCAGGCAATCCTCTTAATTCAGAACGGGGAATCATGCAAGCTTTTCGGCAATTATAAACTGGATATCAGGTCTCTTTCGCCTACTCATGTTCACTACAGCGATGATGGGCAGCGGGCGTTTGTAGATGCCAAACAGCTGCAGTACCCACTCATGTTGCGCAGGTGGAAAGAGGGCGACTATTTTTATCCTTTGGGAATGACCAAGAAAAAGAAGGTAGCCCGCTTCCTCATCAGCGAAAAGTTATCCCTGTCGGAAAAGGAAAAAGTATGGGTTCTTGAAAGCAACAAAAAAATTGTTTGGGTGGTGGGCTACCGGATTGACAACCGTTTCAGGATACTCCCTGTCACCACCCATGTACTGCAACTGTCGATTAAAGAGACAGGGACTCCTGTACCGCAACAATGAAATTGGTGACCAGGTCTGCCCCGGCTGCATAGCCTACTCCAATAATAAAAACCAATCCATAGAGTGCACCCCAGAGATGTGCAGAGTGATTGATATTGTCACCTCCCTTCTTGTCGAGGTAGGCGGTAAGAAGGAGGTACAACGGTCCGAAAACAAAACCTGGTATACCTATCGGGATGAAAAAGATGTAGATTTTGGCCGTGGGTGCTAAGATCAGACCTGCAAACAGAACTGCACTTACTGCGCCGGAGGCCCCGAGGCTGCGGTATCCATAATCGTCCTTGTGTTTAAGGTAAGTGGGCAGGAGAGAAATGAACAGCGCAGTTACGTACATGAACAGGTACAGCCATCTTCCGCTTCCTGCAAAAAATTGCTCAAACCCACTTTCAACCAGCTCGCCGAAGAAATAC
>JBGTIL010000660.1:0-6781 GCA_041745695.1 Chitinophagaceae bacterium
ATTGTGGCACTGGTGCTTTTTATAATCATCCAGGGAGTAACCAGGCTGCGGCAGCCAAAGCCGGTTGCGGAAGCTTTGCCGGTAGTGCTGGAACCCAGCTTGTCAGAAAAATTATTGATGGAAATAAGGGATAGTCTGAAGAAGTAATTCGCAATCGTGATTTTTCTATTAGTTTTGAATCGACCCCTGGAAACTTCTTTTCACCAATAACTGAATATCATGAGAAGGATCCTTTTGGCTTCCATCGCAGCATGTTTAATTGTGTTTGGCTCGGCGCAGGCACCAGCTGCAAAAACAAAAAACCTCAAATGGAAGAATGGTGGGGTGTTGGCAATAATGGGGGGACAAACCGGCTCCCGCAACTGGACTGCTGCACCTGAAAAATTTTCACTCACAGGCCTGGCTACACTGAATTTATTTGGGAATAAAACCTGGAATAATAATACCTGGGATAATTCACTTGACCTGGCCTATGCCCTTTCGAATACAAGTTCGGGCGGCATTCGGAAATTAGACGATAAGATCGATTTATACAGTCGTTACGGACACTGGTTCCGTAACAAGTGGGGTGCTGGGGTTATAGGAAATCTGCGGACGCAGTTCAGCCCGGGCTTCGACCGCACAGAAGGTAGTGGTAAACGTATTTCCGGGTTTTTTGCTCCTGCTTTCATCACGCTCGGTGCAGCGGTGCACTTTAAGCCATCTAGTAATTGGGTAGTTTCTGCCGGACCGGCACTCCGTTGGGTGATGGTCACTAACGCACCATACAGTCTGTTGAATCAGGGCGGCATAAAACCCGACGGAACAAAGGAAAAAACACTTGCAGAGATCTACGGTGTTGACCCTGTAGCGCGCAGCAGAACCGATGCAGGTTTGTTGCTGAGCACTACATTCAATCAACCGGTTGCCTCCAATGTAATGTACAAAACACGTGTAGACCTGCTGACAGATTTCAAGAACCATGAAGACCTGAATGCAAGTGCCTATTGGACCAACACTTTCACAATGAGTGTAAACAAGTGGCTCAAAGTGACCTATAATTTCGACCTCATATACGACGATCAAATTAAATATTTTGGTGATGCTAAGAATGAAACTGCTGTTCAGATCAAGTCTATACTCGGTGTAGGCCTGGCTGTAGGTTTCTAAAGCCCTTTTTTATCACTGCTCCTGTGGTTGTTGCTGCCATAGGAATTTACAGTCAATTATTATTAGTGAGTGAATCCTACCAGATCAATCTTCCGCAATTTGAAGGCCCGTTCGACCTCCTGCTATTTTTTATTGAGCGCGACGAACTCGACATCTATAACATTCCTATTACCCGAATCATCAACGATTTCCTTGCTTACATCCAGGGTCAGGAATCACTGAACATTGAACTCTCCAGCGAGTTCATCTTGTTTGTGTCTACCCTCATGCGTATAAAAGCAAAGATGCTGATACCCCGCAAGGAGGTCGATTCACAGGGTGCTGAAATAGATCCAAGGCAGGAACTGATCGACAAAGTGCTGGAATACAAACGCTACAAGGAAGTGGCGGCGAAGATGGCGGAACTCGAAGGCTACCGGATGCTCCTGGCGCGCCGGGGTAATATTCAGAAAGAATTGTCTGGCATCGGTGAGGAAGCTGGCGAGGGCACTGAAATACACGCTATTACGCTGTTCAAGCTCATGAAAGCTTTTGAGAAAGCAATGCTCCGATACAACGAATCACAGAATAAGCCTACGCATACTGTTGTCCGTTATAACTATAGCATTGAGGGAACCAAAACAGAGATGATCTCGCTGGCGCAGAGCGAACGAACGCTTTCCTTCAGCCGCATATTTGAAAAGGCTGAAAATAAAGTGCATGCCATATTTTATTTTCTCTCCCTGCTGGAATTGGTGCAGGCAAAGTTTTTGCGCCTGATGATTGGCGAGGGCATGAACAATTTTATTATTGAATACAACGAACAGGAAGAAGGTCTAACCGACGAGGAACATATGAGGTTGCTATAAGTAACCCTGTTGTTCCTTGCTGCACGCTGAAAGAATTTTAGGATACTACTTCAGTCGACACCTTTTTGTTGATCATCTGTCGCACAGTGACTGCTATGCCGGCAGCATCATAACCACACTCATGATGTAGTTCTTTCAGCGTGCCATGCTCCACGATCCTGTCGGGGATGCCGAGTATGCTCAACTCATTGGTGTAGCCATGCATCACAATAAATTCAGCAATTGCAGTTCCAAATCCTCCGCTTACAGTTCCGTCTTCAACAGTGATTATTTTTGGGTAGGTGCTAAGTGCTTCATGTAACAGGGCTTCATCAAGAGGTTTTGCAAAGCGCATGTCGTAGTGTGCAGGCTGAATTTCTTCGTTCCTTAAATCACGTATTGCTGCTGCGGCAAAATTGCCTGGATGTCCGAAAGACAGGATCGCAATCTCCTTACCGTCGCGGAGTTTTCGACCCCGTCCTATTTCGATGGCAGACATAGGCTTTTCCCATTCCGGCATCACGCCTTCGCCACGCGGGTACCTGATAATGAAAGGAAGGAGGGTGGTTTCCAATTGTGCAGTATACATCAGGTTGCGTAGCTCTGATTCATTCATGGGTGCCGAAATGATCATATTCGGAATTGGGCGGAAATAGGCAATATCGTAGGCGCCATGGTGCGTTGGCCCGTCTTCCCCAACGAGGCCGGCACGGTCGAGGCAGAATACAACCGGCAGTTTCTGGATGGCTACATCGTGTACCACCTGATCAAACGACCGCTGCATGAAAGAAGAGTAAATATTGCAGAAAACCCTGAGGCCCTGTGTTGCCATGCCTGCACTCAGCGTTACTGCATGCTGCTCACAAATGCCTACGTCGAAGGCCCGGTGCGGCATCTTATCCATCATGAATTTAAGCGAAGAACCGCTAGGCATGGCAGGTGTTACACCTATAATCTTTTCGTTCTGTTCTGCCAGTGTAACCAGCGTATGACCAAACACATCCTGGTACTTTGGCGGCTGGGGTATATCGAATTTCTTTTTATAAATTTCTCCTGTGATCTTGTCAAAAAGGCCTGGGGCATGCCATTTAGTTTGATCCTTCTCAGCAAGTGAATAACCTTTCCCTTTTACGGTAACAATATGCAGGATTTTAGGACCCGGAATGCTTTTCAAATCGTGCAGCGTATCTACCAATTTGGTTATGTTGTGTCCATCGATAGGGCCGAAGTAGCGAAGGTTCAGGGCTTCAAATAAATTACTGCTCCTGCTCACCATGCCTTTAATGCCTGCCTCCAATTTGGACGACATGGCGCGTGTGAATTTTTTACCTACCGGCAGCTTACCCATCAGCTTCCATACATCGTCCCGGAATTTGTTGTACGTATGCGAGGTAGATATATCGGTGAGGTACTCCTTTAAAGCTCCCACGTTGGGATCTATGGACATGCAGTTGTCATTAAGAATAATCAGCACATCGGCATCTGCTACACCGGCATGATTCATAGCTTCAAACGCCATACCTGCTGTCATAGAGCCATCGCCTATAACTGCTACTGATTTGCGGTCGCGTTCACCTTTCAACTTGGCAGCCATAGCCATACCCAATGCTGCCGAGATGGAGGTTGAAGAGTGTCCAACACCGAAAGTGTCGTATTCGCTTTCGCTTCTTTTTGGAAAGCCGCTCAAGCCGCCGTACTTCCTGTTGGAAGCAAAATTGTCGCGGCGGCCGGTGAGGACTTTATGTCCGTAGGCCTGGTGACCAACGTCCCATACAAGCTGGTCGTAAGGCGTGTTGTACACATAATGCAAGGCAACGGTGAGTTCTACGACTCCCAGGCTGGCTGCAAAATGACCTCCATGCACACTAACTACATCAATAATATACTGGCGCAATTCATTACTTACCTGGTGTAATTGTTCCTTCGACAGCTTCTTTAAGTCTTGTGGAAAATCGATGGTTTGTAAAAGAGCGCCGGGAACTATGTGCATGTGCAGGATTTAGGCAAAAATAGAGCAAACTTTGAGTAATGTTTGTATACTCATCTCTTAACAAACCGAAAGTAAATAGGTTGAGCCAGTCCACCCGAGGTGATCTTGAGCCCATATAATCCTGGTGAGAGCTTTATAACTGGTATACGCAAGGTCTGCCACCCCGGAGTAATGGTTTCCTGGTTCCAGGAGGTTAGTACGCCCAATGCGTCGTAGAGCTGATAATAAATACGCCCGGCTTTGTCGCTGACAAACTGCAAATTCAAAAAATCGGATGTTGGGTTTGGGTAAAGCCCTGAGAATGACAATTCTTCGCTGCCGACTGCAATTATTTTGGAGTAAGATACTTTGCCGCCCCGCGCAAGCACCCGTATTCTGTAAAAATGGTAACCGACTGCTACGTTTTTTGTGAACTTTTTCGTGCCGCTGAAGCCTTGCGGCGGCACAGAGGCTACGGTTGTGAAAGTACTTCCGAGGCTCCCTTCGATCGAAATCTCCTGCACGTCTTCCAATGTGGGTACCACCCACTCAAACGTATGTATTCCATTTCTGGTGACCAACAAACTAAAGTAGTCCAGTTGAGTAGAGAGCAGCCCGGTGCAATCGAGGATAGTAAACTCAAAGGTCCGCAGGAAACAGCCTTTTGATGAGCTGACCGTTACTCTATACCGCCCGTAAGGCAGGCCAAGGATAGCAATGGAGGGCGGCGTACTGTCTACACCCTGGGTATAAGTATCAGAGAAATTAAAAATACCATCACTGTTGGCATCAAAGGCGATGGTGTAATTCATGGGAAATACGTCTGTACTGCTTCCCACGTTTACATAGATGTCTATACTGCCATGGCTGGCATCACAGTCCATAGACTGAACAATGTTGAAATCGTAGCTGACATTCGAGCTTTCACCCGGTGTATTATTGGTGGCGTTGCCGCTTTGCTGAGGATCTTTCACCCATCCGCAGTCTCCATCGAGCTTGCGGGCAAAGCTGTTACCCCTTCCCGCCGACATGCCAAGCGTTTCATAATTCAGGTTCATGGTGTCGAGGTCAAACGATGGTACAGTGCAGCCCCCAATACCAGAAGGGGTTATGGGCGAAGAAGGCTCATTGGGCAGGTCGCGCACAACGGCATCCACCACTTTTAACGAGGGAGAGAGCAAAACCACCTGCTCATTGGCTGATCCACCGTCGGTGAAAAATCCGTCGCCTGTGGTAGGGATAGGCGCGCTGGTACAGCCGCAGGTGTTCCAGTTCAGGTCCGCAGTAACGGTGCTGTCGATATTGGCACAGGGACTAGGAATGACCGACTGCCCCGCAATCAAATAAAATTCTCCTGGCTGCAGGATGGTATTAGGTGGAATGGTTACAGAGAAGTCGCCGTCTGTAAGCACATAACAACCAATGTTTATAGGTCCTGGTCCGAAGTTGAGCAGCTCAACAAATTCTGCAGTGGCACCGCAACCATTAAGTGTCCAGGGCATGTACTCATTAATCACTACCCTTCCACTCGCCTGAGCGCTGCTATTGGAGAAAGAAAAACAGCAGGCTACAGCAATAATGAGGTTACGGATATGGTGGATCGGGGTTTTCAGGGTAGAACCGGTTATTCACAAAATAATACGTGATGCGGGGAACTTCAACTTTAAGGCGCTGAATTTCAGTTGCCCCGGTATTTTGCCCATGGCGGGCCGTATAATTCCCCGCTTGTAAAACAAATATCCCGCTGGTATATTTACGTGACTGTTTTTAAAAATTTGGAAAATAGATTTGTTCATATGACTCCTGCCGGGCTTAGAATGTATTGGCTGTTTCAGCTGGTTGGGTGGGGTAGTTTTGCCTTGATCAATTTGTTTTTTGCTTACCTCTTCAATGTTTTTGAGAAACAGGCGGACGTGGAGCCCTTCCTCGGAAGGTTGGGCGTATACCTGGTGCTGGGGATCTTTTGTACGCATTTGATGCGTTTTCTGATCATCAGGCTTAACATTCTCCAGAAATCGTTCGACAAGCAAGTACTTCAGTTTTTCGTGACTACCTGTGTCTTCACGCTCCTGCTTTCTTATGTTGATATTCAACTGGTTGCCGCTTACGGATGGTTGAAGGAAACCGAGAAAAACCTGTTCAGCGAAAATTTTTTCCTCCTTATTCTGAGTAATGGATTTTATTGTTTTATCCTGCTCTTCATCTGGAATCTCATTTATTTCATATATCACTATGTAACCAAAAGCCGTAAGCAACAACTGGATACCTTACAGCTGGAGGCGATGGTGCGGGTACTTGAATTAAAAACCATCAAGGCGCATATCAATCCACATTTCATATTTAATGCACTCAATAGTATCAGGGCACTCATTGACGAAAATCCAGACAGGGCCAGAAAGGCCGTAACGGAATTGAGTAACATACTTCGCAGCAGTTTAAAAGTGGAAAAAGGTGAAACTGTTTTGTTCAGTGACGAGTTAAGGATTGTAAAAGATTACCTCGCTTTAGAGTACATGCGTTTTGAAGACCGCCTGACCGTGGAGTATGATGTAGATGAGGATACCCTTGAGCAACAAATACCTCCGATGATGCTGCAGACCCTGGTAGAAAATGCCATCAAGCATGGAATCAGTCAGCAGGTGAAAGGAGGTCTTATTAAGATAACTTCTGACTTCAAGGACGATTATCATTTGCTCTCCGTGCAAAACACAGGTCACCTGAACGGGCGCGCCAACAAGGACGGTTTTGGCTTGTCGAGTACCCACGACCGCCTACAGCTCCTGTTTGGTGCACGTGCCACCTTTGAATTAAAGCAACTGGATCCCACACTGGTAGA
>JBGTIL010000661.1:0-5780 GCA_041745695.1 Chitinophagaceae bacterium
TACTAAAGAACCTGAAGATCGAACGGAAATGCAGCAGTAACTAAAAACACCAATACTCTTTAGTGTTTTTGTATTTAGGTCATTTTTTCAATTACACTCCCAAAACAGATAGGAAGCATTATTGGATAAATTTTCTGCTGCCGAACAATCCGGCTAATGTTTCAGTCACCTTCCTTCTCCCGCTGAAAGCAACAGCCACTGCTCGTCCAGCCAAATCTCTGTCCAGAGAGGAATGGTCAAAACAAAATTTTTCACCAAAAAAACATTACTTATGTTCCGCTTCATTTATTTCTATATCGTGCTACACCGTTATTTCCTGATGGAAAACGGAATCAAGGTGTTCGGTGAACAATCCCTGAATTTCATTTTGCGGTATCATAAGCGTAAGCTGTTGCCAATACTTAAAAAGATAGGAGAACTTCGCGAAACAAGCAAAAGCTTACACACCCGGATGGAAAAAATCCTGGCTAAGGGTACACTTACCATCGAAGACGCAGAGGCCAACCGCAACCGAGGCTTTTCCTTTACCCTGCTGTACTGGCTTTTGGTCCTACTGGAAAGCGCGGTGAACTATACCGGTGCCTACAGTGTCTTTGGTGAAGGCTTGGACCTCTGGCGGTGCGCCTTGGCTCTTGGGATCACCCTTTTATCGGTAGCACTGCTACGGTACTGGTTGGAATACGGCATCCTGGACGTTCCTTGGGGAGAGCGGAAAGCGATTCGATGGAAAGAAGTCATTCTTGCCTGGTTCCTGGGCATCAGTGTGGAAGTTGGCCTCTTCTTCTTTGCCACCGTCCGCTTCTTTGATTCCGAATCGGGCGGGAGCCTGAACGCCGAGCGCAATACAGCCCTGATGTATTTTCTGGTCATCCTAGGCATGATCTTGCCAATTGGCGCCGCTATTGTTGCCCATACGATCCGGGATGCCCGGGTGATAAACCGGATTACCGACCGGATGAACACTATCAACGGGCGCCTGCCGCAGTTGCAGCAGGAGTACCTGCATGCCCTAAACGCATACATTTCCAGCGAATATGCCTTCCTGCGGGAGTTGCAGGTATATGTAACCACCTGGCGGAGCAAGCGAAAGCTGCCCATTGAATCATTGCAGGGACACTGTACCCACAACTTTGAATCATTCCGGATGGAGGCAGTCAAGAACTGCAATGCCATGGGATGGGCTGACCTACATCCGCCCTTATTTACCAACACGCCGTCCAGCTATAAAATGATTGTACCCGGCGGGAATGGGGTTTTCTCCTCTTTGCTGATCCCCGTTGCCTTATGCCTCCTTCTTGCAAGCTGTTCCCATTACCGCAACCATACTATTGTGATCCAGGACTTTTCGCTTACACGCACAGAGAAGTCCATTTTCGAAAACGCCCGGCTAGTCAGTGAAAGAGTGTTCTTGCGCCAGGGGCCTGATGACCTGTTCTCAGCCATTCCGGCAGATGGCGCCTCCCTGTCTTCAAGCCGCCGGCTGTTTTATGAAGACCTGTCTTCAATTACCTGGAGCCGCAAAACCGATGTTTTTGTGAGCAAAGAGGATTCCTTTCGGGCCCGGCGCGAACGGCACCTCACTTCCCGTGCAGGGGAACTATTGGCAGCCCTGCAGGACCCGGATCGCCGGCGCCAGTTTGGGAAAAAAAGCGACATCCTGCGGGCAATCGAATATGCCGCCCAATTGCTGGTCCCAGCACCGCAAAGCGACAAGGGCGCATCCGTACTGCATTTTTTCAGCGGCAAACCCGCCTTTGCCACCGAAAACATCATCATCCTTTGTACCGATGGGCTTAATGAGGATCCCTCGGACTCTTTTTACGATTTTTCTGGCTGGCAGAACCTGAGCCCGCCGGAGGTAGAAAAACGGATCGACACCCTCCTTGCTCAGGGCCGCATTCCCGACCTACACGGTGCCCGAGTATTCATGCATGGCATTGAAGCCGTAGATAACCGGTTGTTCGCCAATGTGAAACTGTTCTGGCAGCTCTATTTCCTGGAGGCAAACGCCGAGCTGGTAGCCTACGGCTCCCGTATCGAGGTCGAAATCGCCGGTGCTTTCGATCCAATATAAAAGTTACTGACCATGCAAACGCACCTATTCTATTCTGCAGCGAGCAGCAAAAGGGGGCATTTATCCGCCCTCATTTCTTCACCATTTATAATCACAACATGAAACCCCTTTATTATTTCCTCGTGGCCGTGGCCATTCTGATCTTTCAGCCCGAAACCGAGGCCCAGCGCGGCGGCTTTAGAGGGGGCTCGTTCCGTTCCTTTTCTGCTAACAAGCCCACCATTACCAGCCGGGCTATGGGCAGTTTCAGTAAGCCAGGCCGGGTAACGGCCAACAAGCTCACTTTAAACAAGGCCTTCCCCGGCTGGAACGTTTACCCTAACGGTAAGGGTGCTGACAGGAGCTTTAAGGCCAATGGAAAAACGCTCACCCATGCGAAAACTTATGAACTATATTTGAAGAAGAACGGCTATGCAGGCCGCACTTCCGGGCTTGATGGCGCCACCCTCAATGCCCGGAGAAGAAATGCCAACCATCACAAGAACAACGATCTGGGCCCCAAGCATAAAATTCTCCTTTCTTCCACCAACCGAGATGCCATCAGGGGGGCTGAAGACATCCTGATCCGCCGGCAAATGGCAAAAGGAAAAACCGCCAACCGGCTAAAGGGTATTAGTGACAAAAACCCGGATCGGAAGTATTATTGGGATCAAGCCTTAAAAGAATTTGGACTAAAGTTTCGGTGACAGAAAAAATCAGGGCAGCAGTTGCCAATCCGGAAAGCAGGAAGGCAACAATGCAGCAGCGACCACGGCTGATTGCAAGAGAGGCGGAAAACAAAAGGTTTACAAGCCTGAGTTCTCTTTTAAGAGGAAGACATGAAAGCAGCTCCCTTACCCGCCGGCTCAAGCCTTCCTAACCTTTCCAGGTGTCCGCCCTTTAAGGGAACTGGGGAATCTACGGTGCTACTGAAGCAGTCATTCAAAGGGCTAACACCAGGTAAGTAATAGGCTATGAGGAAAACAGATTCCTGTTAAAGGCAGCGCGGCAGCCTACGGTGTATTAAAATTTGTAATGGAGAACAACACACTACGATACATTGAAAAGTTCCCTTTAATACGTTTTTTAGATTACTGTATAATGTACTAATAATCAATTACGTTTTTAATACTTGAAAACATATAGTTAGAACTCAGGCTAGTTCTGTGCACGACAACCCTTTTTGACTTTTTAAAAAGCCGATGTTGCGTGCGTTGCTCGCTGTTTATGTTTATTTTAATATAGGGTTTGCAAAAGAACATGAAAGCCCCTTAACAGCTTGGAATCCGCGCTTTGATTTAAAGAACGTATTGGGATCGCTTATTGACACAATTACGGAATAGTTAGAGCAAAAAATATAGCTATACCCCTGTTGCTCAAAAGCCAACGACGACACTTACAATCAACGTTTCCTGCGTCGATGGGTCCAATGGCTTATTTCTTCTTTCGTATATGTAATGGTGCCTAATAGCTTTGCGAGTCTGTCCATTTCCTTCCAGGCGATTTTAAATCCTCCCCAGTTAAAGAGTACCGGATGAACAATATTGTCAAAATAATACCATCCATTTATACGAACCGTGTTACCTTCTACTCTAAAATCATAAGAGAACGGAGTATTATACTTTTTATAGTAAGACCGTTGGGTTGATACCTCCTCAGTATTAGGCGTACGCGACGCTTTATATTTTTCAGCAGTTAGCATACTAATGACCTGTTCAAAATTTCTATTAGAGTCAGCCAGCGTCACTACGATAACATTATCTTTTTTTTCTTGACACAGAGCGAGGAAAGGACACAGTAAAAGTGCCAGGAACAGTCGTTTCATTGTAGTTAGTTTTGGCCGCGAAAATAATCAATTAAAACTACTGATCAGCTTGCTATTGAAGATATAACGTTTAGTTTTTAAGTATGATGATTTCTTATGTTATGTTTCTTATGAGAGAACTACACACATAGTATATTACTGTATTACGTTATAGCTTTCACTTTGTTCAACTAGATATCATTTAATACTCATCATGGTTTGTGACTTCCGTTAATAAGTGACTTCCGTCATTAACCCCTTGTTTGTCGCAAATCATTTCTCGTTAATCTTTTTGAAAAGTATACGCCTTAACATCACTTTCTTCGACTAAAACATACACGATGGTTTGTTGCTAACCGTTAGCCTTGATTAAAAAAAAAAAGCAAAATAGATTTGAATTCCAATGCTTAGCGCGGCAACTCTGAGTAGGCCTAACTCCTATTTCACTACTACGTTTTCGCCAATTACGAACTGGAATCTACGATCTATCGTAGGTTTTCGTGCCGTCCTAGACCAGAAGAAAGAAATTATTACATGGATGAAAAAATGTCGCCAATGTACCTTACTAATCGGTTGAACATAACAGGCTAATAATCAATAACATTCTTAATACTAGAAAACAAAAAGTTCGAACTCATGCTAGTCCTGTGCACAGAAGTACGAAAGAAGTCTCCCAACATGAACTGGCTAAGCTGCTTAACACCAAAGCGTCCATAATGAGACGTTAGGAAAGGAATGAGATAAGGCCAGGCACCTAAGCTGCCACAAAAATGACTAATAATGTAGCGGCATCTCTGGATTACCTAGTAGTCATTTATGGAAATTCAGACTTTGGTTGACAGTTTTTAATTTGCATATTAAAACTGATCTATATGAGTCCTAAAGAACTTTCCGACATCCGTCGTAAGCTAAAGGTTTTGGATTATGTAAAAGAACACGGCAATGTTTCCAAAGCCTGCAGGTACTTCGGTATATCCCGAGAGACGTATTATGTTTGGATGCGAGCTTATCAATCCAAAGGTGAGCGCGCTTTGATCAACAGCAAACCTTGTCCCCAGAATCCCAAAATCCGAGTGCCTCAGTCTGTCGAGGAGCTGATTATCCATCTTAGAACTACCTACTACTTGGGTCAGCTACGCATCTCCTGGTACCTGAAGCGATACCATGACATCAAAGTGTCGCCCGCAGGGGTGTATAGTGTGTTGAAACGTAATGGGCTCAATCGGCTACCCAGCCATCAGCGTAAGCGGTCCATGGAACCCTTCAAGCGATACGAAAAGCAGGTACCCGGGCACCGGATCCAGATGGATGTGAAGTTCCTATTCTTCAAAGATGTATTGACAGGCAATGAGGTAAAGCGCTTTCAATATACTGCTATCGATGATGCCACCAGAGCCAGAGCCTTGTACATCTATGATCAGCATAGCCAGAAAAATGCAATCGATTTTGTAGATAAAGTAAGAGCCAGGTTCCCTTTTCGCATCCATACCATACAAACAGACAATGGTCACGAGTTTCAGGCACTATTCCATTGGCATTGCGAAGACCTCGGTATCCGGCATGTATACATCAAAAAAGCCAGTCCGCATTTGAATGGGAAAGTAGAACGATCGCATTTAACGGACCAAACAGAATTTTACCAATTGATAGAATACGTCGATGACATTGACATCGAAAGGAAATTGCAGGAATGGGAAGTTTTCTACAACATGCATAGGCCTAACGGAGCCCTAAAAGGCAAAACACCTTATGAAGTTCTTCGGGAAAAAATGGAAATCTATTCTTGAGGACCGGTCCCTCCTTTGGATGAGAGCCTGTATTTGATATTAATCCTAACCCTTTTGATTACTTAAATCCTTCCCCTATTTTATCTTTGTAATTGTCAACCGTAGTTGTGAGGCGCACAAGCCTGTGGGAGAAAAG
>JBGTIL010000662.1:0-4609 GCA_041745695.1 Chitinophagaceae bacterium
GGTTGGAAAGGAGGACTCCTCCACCAGGATATCTTTTGAAAACGACCGGTCTATCGCATACTTGATGTCAGTCGCACTAACTGTAAACTTCCATTTTTCTGTGATGGTTGCGTCTTCGCCACCATAAACAATCCCTGCAACGGTAATTATGTTACCTGCCACCGAAACCCGGGGGCTGGCAGCAAGCCGTTGCGTTGAGTAGGTGCCCCGTGGTGTACGCACTTCCGAATAAATACCTGATGGATGGCTGATGACCTGCTGCCCGTTGACCTGCAATGCAGCTATTGTTGCTTTACCATCATAGCTGAGTGTCATGCGAATCTTATTGTTGCCAAAGTTCACCAGTTTGCTTTCTGTGTTGTGCCTGATGGCACTCACTTGCGCAACAACCGTAACACAGGTGAAGGAAAGGCAGCTGATAAGAAGAGAGAAAATGACGTTCCTGATCAAATACATAGGATATGCGGTGTTAGAGATTTTATTTATTTGGTTCGGTTATACCCTTCCACTTATCGGTACGGAAAGGCGAGGCTGGCAAGCGGGCGCCATTGACCAGATTGCAAACGGGGTTGGTTGCCCAGGCGTATCGCACAGCAACGGGCTGCGCCACCAAAGGTGACGACACGCTGATCTTGTCGCCACGAATAATTGCCTTTGCCCAATGAAATTTTTGGTCAGCTCCAGCTATTGAAAATCCAGTCAGACTGTCGCCCGACGAGAGCTTTAATCCACCATTGGCATGTTGAAAAGAAAGCACGATGGTACTTGCTTCTACCCGATGCGATTGGTATGCCGGACCTGAATAAGCAACCGTATCTCCGTAGATCTTTGAACGGGCAATCAGCGCGAGTCGAAGTCCTACATCCTGTTTGTTCTTTGGATGAATATCCGCAGCCTCACCCAGGTCGATGGCAACTGCCATCCCTGTACCAGGCAGTGCCAGTGTTTGTAATTGGGCTTCACGGAGTTCAGCCCAGTTGGAGGCTTCGGGTGTTGGTTTCACCTCGGTAAAATTGGCCAGTTGAACAAAATAAAAAGGCATATTCTTTTTGCCCCATTGCTTACGCCAGTCGGTGATGAGAAGTGGAAAGAGTGTTTTGTATTGATGTGCTTTGCCGGTGTTGCTCTCCCCCTGGTACCACAGAACACCCCTGATGCCGTACGGAACAATCGGATGAATCATGGCATTGAACAACACAGTGGGGATGTGCGAATTCTGCGGAGCACCGGGTACACTACTGATCACCGTTACCAGTGAATCATAGTCGCGCATCTTCCGCAAAGATGGTCCGCTGACCCACGATTCGGCAGGTGTTCCGGAGTAAGCAGATTGTATCAGTCCTACAGGAACGCCAAGGCGGGCTTGTATGTTACGTGCAAAAAAATAGGCAACAGCTGAAAAATCAGCAGCCGATTTCGGCGAGCAGACCTGCCAACCGTTTTTAATGGCAGCGTTTGGTAAAGGTTGAGTGCTGGTGCTTTTTTCAACAGTAAGAAACCTGATATTCGGATGGTTGGCTCCGGCAACTTCCTGCTTATAGTTCAGCACCTTGCCCCATCCTTCGAGGGGCATTTCCATATTCGATTGTCCCGAGCAGAGCCATACTTCCCCAATCAAAATATCTTTTAAGACCAGCACTTCGCCGTCGTTAAAACTTATAGTATACGGCCCGCCTGCTTTTGGCGTGTTAATGGATGTTTTCCAGGCACCTGCTGCATCTGTACGCACCGTAGTTTTTTTCCCATTCCATGAAGCGGTGATCACTACCTGCTTTCCTGCTGTTCCTTTACCCCAAAGCGCCACCCTGTCTTTTTGCTGCAGCACCATGCCGTCGCTGAATACCAGTGGCACTGTAACTATGGCTGAGGCACTGTAACAAAAAAACAGTGTAAACAGCAACATCAGCGTTTTAGCTGGAAGCCCGAAGAAAGCAAGCTGTAATTTTTTAAGGCGACGCATAGTTCAAATATTATTGGTAGACGACAAGAAATGTAGTCAAAAATGTTGGATCAATTACACGACTTATGTAACGATCCATGCCATGCACCAAGGAAACTATTCAAAAGTGACTGCTACTTCCAATCGCCTACTACTTCTCTCAAAGCCTCAATTCCGTCAGGATAGTTTTGCAGTCCGTTTTCCCAGTTGAAGATGGCTATAAAGCGACAGTCTTTATACTGCAAAGTTGTTTGAAGGTTGTAGATCCAGCCCGTTTTGTCTTTTCCCGGCCACCACCATTCCACGGCAGCCCATCCTTTTTCTGTTCTTCTGTCGAGAACATCGCCAAGGTCGCCTGCAACAGATGGGTCAGTTGTGTAGAGGCTCCATCCAGGCATAGAGAATTTATTACTGGCAGCTGCAAAAGACAGGTGCTCCTGCCACGGAGCAAAGGTGCCACCCTGGTGGGTATAGATCAGGGATTTGGATAAGCCCAGGGCAACGGTTGTTTTGCAGAGGGTATCCAGGTAATGATGCACCACCTGTTGCAGATCGTAGGGAGTTATCCGGCCCTTGCTGCGGATGCCTGCAGTCTTAACTGCGGCATAACCAATGTGTGCCAAACCACCACTAAAGCCGGCAGCTGCGTTGTAGCTGTCGGTTGGGTCGAGCGCATTGTTTTTAGGCATTTGTTCGAGGTAACGATTGCCTCCCTTATAAAAATACGCGTTCACACCGATACTTGTTTCATGTCCGAGCTTCACGCCGCCCAGCAGGTATTTTTTATCTTCTGCCAGCTTCTCATACCAATTCCTGATCCTGGGTACCAGGCGATGCAGGGCTTTGATCTGTGCACTGATGATAGCAGGGCTTGCGAGGTTAGGCGCGGGCAATACACGCAATTGCGCACCCCAGTTGCGCCAGCTGATCTTCAAGGCAGTGCTTTGATCCCAGCCTGTCCATTCAACATTGTTTTTGTTGTTGGGGTTGTAACCGGGCAGTTTTGGATCCCACCAGTTCCACAGGTCGGGACGTGCGCCCATCCAGTTGAGGCCGTCGAGGTTGATCAGAATGGGAACATCCGTTTCTGTGCTAAGTGCCATAAAACGGTCGAGACATTTTTCGACCGAGTCCGGATGCACTGCCAGGTAATCAAAAAGAACGGAGATGCCTACCCGAAGTTTAAGATTAAGAGGAGCATCAATCTTACCGGCAATACTGTCGAATAGTTTCCGGGTAACAGTAGATGGCCTGCCAATTTTAAAAGCCTTGCCCGGCACTGCATTGACAAAAATATAGCGGGGCGGCTCGCCTGCGAGTGCAGGTAACAAGCCGAGCGTTAGCAGCAGCGAAAAGGTGGCTTTACAGACGCAGCGCAAACTTGTTCTTATGCTCGAATGAATGCCTAAAACTATGTTCTGCATTACACTGTTTGGAGTACACGATGCTTGCTGTAGATCAGCGGTGTTTGCTCATCGTCGTTAAGGAGATCACCTACTTTCAATTTGGCAACCTGTGCGTCGTTTAAAATATTCTGCGTACCGTTGAAGGTGTTGCCATCCGGCATAAATGCACAGGTCATTGCCCGCCTGAAACCCGGGGTCATGTTAGCGTGGGCGCCATGGATGGTGAGCCCGTTGTGAAAGGAGCAGCTACCTGCTTTCATTAAAGCCGGCACTGATTTGCTGTTTTTGAAATCGGGATATACTTTAAAAATTTCACCCATGTTTTTTCCGATACCCGGGTTTTCAAAAGTAGTTTTCTGATAAGATCCGGGAATGAAGAATAGGCATCCGTTTTCATAGGTCGCATCGTCGAGGGCAACCCAGATAGAGAGTGCACGCCGGTCGGCAAAAGACCAGTAGGGTGTGTCGAGGTGCCAGGAGGTTGGATTAGCCCAGGGCTTTTTAATCAAAGCCTGGTCGTGCCAGATGCGTATACCATCAACGTTGGCCAGTTGCGCCGCCATCTTTCCAATGCGCTCATCAAGCATTACGGCGCGCATCTTTTCATTGTCCTGCCATAAATTGATAAGCTGGTCGAATACGTTTTCAAAATAAGATTTGTCGGCATCATCACCTTTACCAAAAACTTCCTTGCGATCCGGCATCTTATTCCCGGCTCTTTTTTCAACTGCTTCGTCTAATGCCGTGCGCCATGTTTCAAGTTCCTGTTGGGAGAGAAAATCCTCTATGATCAAAAAGCCATCAGTGCCGTATTGAGCAATCTGCTCGGGAGAGAGTTCATTTCTCATATGATCTGTTTAAGCGTTTCGTTAGTGTCTGTTTCAAAACTAGCAAGTCCGCAAATCATTATGTAGGGGCTAAAACTGTTTTTATTTGTACTTTTTGATAATATATGCTGTATCAAAAGGAACCGGCAGCCCCGGTATATGCAGATCTATCATTCCCGATCGAGCCTGCAGAAAGCCGTAATCGAAGGCATTCTTTCCAATACAAATCACAGCTTCGTTACAGCCTGATCTCCTGCGCGCCGCCTTTCAGTTTTATTTCTTTGCCCTGCCAGTGAAACGTTCCCGTAACCTTTGGCGGCAGGCTGATGTTGGCAATAACCCCCATGCTTCCTGTTCGCTCCAATGCAACAGAGATAGTGCCGTCGGGGTGCGGCATGATGCCCTTCACTGTTTGCAGCTCACCGAGAGCAGAGATC
>JBGTIL010000663.1:0-2302 GCA_041745695.1 Chitinophagaceae bacterium
ATCCTGTATTTGAACAGTCAATGGGAAAAAATGAAACAATCGACGACCGGAAAGCTGACGATGGGTACAAAGATGATGAGGATCTCGAAAAGGAAAATTTAACCAGTTACGAACCGTTAGTCTTATCACAGGCTAAAAACGTAGACTACAGCTACAATTTCACACATCCGCTAAATTATCTCTGCATTCTAGAAGAGGAACTGCTCATCAAAGTTATCGCGAAAGCTGTTGCAAAAAAGTCCAATCAAACTGGCGAGGGCAAAGAAAACATAGATAAGTTGATTAGACTGTTTGGTTATAATGAATCAACGTCCAGCTTGACTTGCAATCTACGGAACCTTAAAATTTGTTTAGGGCATTTTGGTGGCGAGGACGAATGGAAACGCTACTTTGAAAAGGATCGTTACAACTATAGCAGCCAGCTTATGAAGAATCCTAACGTAGGTATTCAATTTTTAAAAACAGTCGGAGGTAGCCCGGCGTATGGTAAGCCTGAGCAGATCTGGAAATTCACCGATTGGTACTCTATTATCTGTAGTATGATGCTCCAGTTTCCTGGCGTTTACGCAGATATTAGCTACATACTACATGGCAATGCTGAGATAATGCCTCTTTTGAAGCAGACGCTTGCACACACTCATCTTAAATCTCGTGTACTCTATGGTACAGACTTTTTTGTTGTCCGCAATCATAAATCTGATAAGAATATGCTCGCCGACATGACGGGAAATCTTTCAGAAGACGAATTCAATCTGATTGCTCGTCAAAACCCACTTGAGTATTTGAAGCACGTCCCATTGTTAAATGCAAAAAAAAGTGACGACCAACAGTAATAATAACGAGATGCAGCGGTAAGGTAGATCACCGGCACCGGGTAACTTAAAAATTCTAAATCCTAAGCTAATTGGTATTTTCAGATCCACGTCCTGGTACAGCCGTGCGTTTTTTCTTTTCCTCATGCTCTTGGTAAAGATAAACTGCAAGACAAACCACAGCGATGACTCCTACGGTGAGAATAACAGTGCGGTTTTTTTGGTAGAAGGAGAGGGCTTTAATTTCATTGGGCGTGAGGGCACTGAAGGCTGCTAACTGATCGGAATCAGGTTGAGGTGTATCCCCTGTACCACCGGTCCCTTTTTCACTTCCTGCCTTACTGGCTGGTTTGATTGTCTCGTATAGTTCTTCCTCAGTAAAATCTACGAGTGGATCTTTTGCCATTTTTACTTATTTACTGTGATGTATTAAATAAACAGACGGTTTGACACCAGTTGATTCGAGTCCATAATTATGGAACCAGTAAACCGTCTTTTCCGTTGTAGGGTTTTTTCGCTGATGGGTACACACCATCAGATCGATCTTCAGAAGCTTAAGAATGTTTACTGGGACACCAGTTTTATAGTCAGGGTCCTTATGTAGCATTTCAAGCGTTTTCGCGTTCCTACGCAGTTGCTTTTCCCGGTGGAACACGGTTGTATTCTCTTCACGCCGTTTGTCGTTGTGATAATTGTCTTTGCATCCACCCTCGCAAAAGAGCTGATTGGACCTTCGTGGGGTAAACGACTTGTTAGGACATTCTGGATTCTTACATTTCTTTTGAGGATAGGTTCGTGCCATGGTATATGATGTTTAACTATTTTACAAACTTAGGTAGGTTAATGCTTTAAAAAAAGTTTAATTACGTAGGTTTGGTTATGGTAAGCAAAACGCCACTTCCACTTGAGGAGAAAATTCTAACTGTGTATGCCGCGCATGTCAGTAAATACAGAACGCTCATACCTTTTGAAGCTCTTGGGATTGAAAAAAAACACATCGCTTACTGGCGAAGGGAGGGTGTGTTGCCCTTCATGGAAAAAGGAAAGAACGCAAAGCTTAGCTTCTTCCAGACCCTTTGGGTGCTTATGATAAACACCATTCGCAATCTCCAGCTGCCACTAGAAACGATGAAAAAGCTAACCGAGCATTTCATGCAGCGGGCTTATGATGATGATCTACCCAAGAAGACAGTGCAGTATACCTATGATCAACTTCAAAAAACGGCGCTTACACGCAAGCTGACACCTTTGGAAGGGCTACTGCTCGGTCAGGCTAATTTCTCGCTGCATCGTAAGCTCTATTTACAAGCCTACCAATGGGACGTAAACTATTTCTCGACCCTTGTGATAGAAACAATCATGAATGAGCAGGAGGGTGGTATTCTGATCTTTGAGGATGGGTCCATCGCGGAATGCCAGGGTTCGGTTTCTATTACTGCCTTAGGCGGCGGGCCGGACGTGTCCAGACCCCATATCTATATCCCTATATC
>JBGTIL010000664.1:0-5587 GCA_041745695.1 Chitinophagaceae bacterium
GAAGGTTGCGCAGTTCATACTTTAAACCCTCTTTTGCCAGCTTGAGGAGGCTGTGGCTGGGTTCTCCTGCCCCTTGCTCAAGAAAAAAACTCGTATTACCTCTAAAGTGCACAATATCCATAGCCTCATTAATCACAACGCCAGGAGGTGTGTACTTGCCCAGTATCAGGTCATCAGCGGTTTTTTGAAAATCAGTGCGCACTTTCTCGTTGGGGAATTCCCTTGGTTTTCCAATTTTGGTGGGCGGTTCAAAGTCACTCGCTTCGGAAATAAAACGCGTGGGCACGGCCTTTGGCGTAAAAATCTTGTCGAGTTTTTCAGCCACATTAAACAGGTCTGGAACGGAGGCTGTTGTTTCCGATCTGCCGAGTATAAGAAAACCCTTTGGACGCAAGGCATAATGAAAAGTATTCAGTGCTTTTTTTTGCAGATAGGGCTCCATATAAATCAGCACATTGCGGCAGCTCACCAGGTCAACCCTGGCGAACGGAGGATCTTTCAAAAAATTATGGTGTGCAAACAAGCACATGTCCCTTATATTCTTGTTCACCCGATAACTTCCTTCTGTTTTCGTAAAGAAGGTGTGTATTCTTGCTTGCGAAACGCCATCCAGTTCTGTTTTAGAGTACAAACCCGACCTTGCCTTTGCAATGGCAACTTCATTGAGGTCTGTGGCGAATATCTGCACGACTTCCTGCCTCGCCTCCAAACACTCCCTCAGGCATATCGCAACGGAGTACGCTTCCTGCCCAGAGCTGCAGCCAGCTATCCACACGCGGATGGGTTCCCCTTCCGGCTTGGTTTTGAGAATTTGCTTCAGCACATTCCCGGAGAGTGTTTGAAATACCTTCTGGTCGCGAAAAAAAGAAGTGACCGGGATCAGCAGGTCTTGGTATAACATTCCAAGAGTGGCTGTATCTGCTGATAAGCTTTGGTAGTAATCTGCAAGGCTGTCCGTTTTCTGAATTGCCATCCTGCGAAAAACACGCCGCCGGATGGTTGCCTGTTTATAATAGGTAAAATCTGTTCCGCGCACTTTTTTTAAGAGCGCCAGTATTTGGGCAAACACTTCTTCGTCCTGCTTGGGAATGTTTTGCAGGTCTTCATCGGTAAGTGCAATTTGGTTTTTGAGTTCTATTAATTTTCCCGGCATCTCCTCCGGGGGTAAAATAAAATCAACCACTCCCGCCTTTACTGCACTTTGGGGCATACCCTCATAAGCCGCAGACGCTTCGTCTTGTGCAAACGTTAATCCGCCACCTTCCTTGATCGCACCAAGACCTTTGGTGCCGTCGGATGCGGTTCCGGATAGAACGATACCAATAGCATGCGTACGGTGCACCTCGGCAAGAGAGGTGAAAAAGAGATCGATGGGTAGATTTAATCGATTATTGGTTTTCGATGGCCGTGGCGTAATTTCCAGCACACCGTCGTTAGCCTGAAGCATCTTGTTGCTGGGAATAATATAGATGTGGTTGGGCTTTACTCTTACATCGTCCGAGATCTCAAGAACAGGGATCACGGTAACTTTTTGCAGTAATTCCGGTAGCACGCTTTCCCGGCTTGGATCGAGGTGTTGTACCAGCACATAGGCAATACCGGAATCTTTGGGAATGGCCCCGAGAAACCTCTTAAACGCTTCCAGGCCACCGGCTGAGGCTCCAATCCCCACCACTGGAAAGAGATTGCTGGAGAGAATAACGGACTGTTTCTTAATAAGTTCTTGCATGAGAAAAATGTATTCGAACCTGAAATTTCCGGAGTGGTTTTTTTCTAATGGTGTTAGAAAAACAAAGGTTGGTCAATCCCACCGCCAAAGCCGTTACCAACAGGGAGCCGCGCATTGCCACAGGGTAACAGCCTATAACCAGCAAACATAGCCAGCGTGCAAAGCAATAAATGACAAAGAGCCTGAAAGCATAAAGGTTGATTTATTAATACAGCAGGCGATGGATTATAGAGGACGTTTTTCTCCGATGCCTATTGCTATAATGTATTACTAAAGGTAACAAATTGCAGATATTAGCATATTCTTTTACAGGTTCTACACGTATTACCTTATGTTCATTCCAGCTTTCAATCATAGATAGCATGAAAATCACGCCTTCGATCAAGTGGCTGTACCGAACCTGCAGCCCTCAATCCCTCCGGTACAACTAGGTGTTAGATAGTGTATGGTTAAAACAACTCCATTCATACCCAAAGACTTTGGTAGCGAGGGAGCTGCAGCTACATTTGTACCATTCAATATACAAGAGATGCAGGAAAAATATTTAGTGAAGATTGGTGAACTCCTTAACATCACTTTGCAGCAGGTACGCGCGGTTCAAACACTGCATGAGGGCGGAGCCACGGTTGCGTTTATGGCGCGGTACAGAAAGGAAGCAACAGGTAATCTAAATGAGGTTTTGATTGAAGCCATTGTCGAAAAAGTGCTGTACTTCACAGACCTCGAAAAGAGAAAACTTACAATATCAAAACTGATTGCGGCCGAAGACAAGCTGACGCCCGGGCTCAAAGCGAGGATCGAATCCTGCTTCAACTCAACTGCCCTGGAAGATATTTACCTGCCATATAAAAAAGGAAGAAAAACCAGGGCGAGCGTGGCAATTGAAAAAGGATTGGAACCAGTCGCCCGGCTCATCTTTGGCGGAGACGAGGTTAAAGCAGAGCGGGAAGCAAAAGCCTTTCTCAACGAAACCGTGCCAACGACAGACGAAGCACTTGGCGGTGCCAGGGACATAGTTGCGGAATGGGTCAGCACGCACGAAGCGGCTAGAACAACCATACGGCAATTATTCGCTGCTTCAGCGTTAGTGGTTTCTAAAGTAATAGCTGCAAAGCAAGCTGATGAAGGCGCCCAGGTGTACCGCGACTATTTTGCATTTAGCGAACCCCTAAAAAAATGTCCTTCCCACCGCATCCTCGCCATCAGGCGCGGTGAGAAAGAAGGCTTCCTGCTCATGGATATCACGGTAAACAAAGAGCAGTCTATCCATACCCTGCAAAAGCTTTTCAATCGTGGTAACCTGGCCCTGCCACAGCTTTCGCGCGCTATCGAAGACGGCTACAACCGACTACTGAAGCCTTCCATTGAAAATGAATTCAGGCTGCAAAGCAAAAACAGGTCGGACGATGATGCCATCGGGGTTTTTTCCGCAAACCTGCGCCAATTGTTGCTTGCACCGCCTCTTGGTACCAAACGGGTGCTGGCCCTCGATCCTGGTTTTCGTACCGGATGCAAGCTTGTCTGCCTGGATGCCCAGGGATCTTTGGTTCACCATACAACGATCTACCCACACCCGCCTCAAAATGCACAGGCTGAGACCAAGGCTACGTTAGTAAAACTCGTTTCTGACCACGCTATTGAAGCCATCGCCATTGGCAACGGAACAGCCGGGCGTGAAACAGAAACCTTCATACGTGGAATTGATTTTGGCGTAAAGGTGGAAGTGTTCCTTGTAAATGAAAGTGGTGCTTCCATATACTCGGCTTCGGAAGTTGCACGTGAAGAGTTTCCGGACCACGATCTCACTGTGCGCGGGGCTGTAAGCATCGGTCGCCGCTTGCTCGATCCCCTGAGTGAGCTGGTGAAGATAGATGCGAAAGCCATAGGTGTGGGTCAATACCAGCACGATGTGAACAGTGTAAAACTGCAGGCAGCCCTGGACAGGGTAGTGGAGAGTGCCGTAAACTTTGTGGGGGTAGATGTAAACAAAGCATCAAAGCAATTACTCCGGTATGTGTCGGGGATATCAGCTTCACTTGCCGAAAATATTGTACAACACCGCTCGGCTATCGGTTCCTACCGGAGTCGGGAGGATCTTAAGAAAGTGCCGCTGATGGGCGCCAAATCTTTCGAACAGAGCGCAGGATTTTTGCGCATACCCGACGCCGGTAATGTGCTTGATGCTTCAGCTGTGCATCCGGAAAGCTATGCGCTGGTGGCACAGATGGCGAAAGATCTGGGCGCTTCGGTAAAAGATCTTGTGCAACAAAGCGAGCTGCGCAGAAGGCTTACAGTAACCCAATACACTTCTGAACAGGCTGGAGCTTTTACCATCCAGGACATCTTAACCGAACTCGAAAAACCTGGACGCGACCCCAGGGCGCTCGCTGAAGAATTTAAGTTCAGCGATGAGATCCATACCATAGAAGACGTAAAGACGGGCATGCGGGTGGCTGGTATTGTAACGAACATCACCGGGTTTGGAGCTTTCGTAAACATTGGTGTGAAAGGAGATGGACTAGTACACCTTTCCCAACTGGCGGATAAGTATGTTCAGGATCCGGCTCAAGTAGTTCAACTGGGGCAGCAGGTAATGGTCACCGTTACCGGGGTCGACCTCGAAAGAAAAAGAATTGAATTATCCATGAAGACCGGCGCGTTACAGGAACGTGCACCAGGCCCTGCAAAAGATAAGATGCTAGTTAAAAAAAGCCAGCCTGCTGTTTTGGATAAGCCAGGTGATTTTGCATCAGGACTACTGAATCTTCAAAAAAAGTTTCGTCCCAAATGATGGCATGCCTTGGGATCAAATGTTTCGCACAAGGGTACATTGTTCCGAACCGTTCAAACGAACAGAATTCGATCACAGCACGACCACCACATTATTCTTGCTTGTAATGGCTGTGCCATTGGTCTAACGACTTAGTACTTTTCTTGCCTGCAGCACCATCTCGTCCATCGTATTGGATACTTCGTAAAAGCCCTGTGTTCGCCATTTAAACCGCGCCAGATAAGCTTTGATCCGGTCTTCCACTTCTTTGCGGTCGGCTTTGGGTACTTTTTGCAGGTTGATGCTGTCCTTCATCGCAAACGCTACCAGCTGGTTCCATGCCTCCGATGTATTGGTATACCGGGCAGCGAAATCCGACGGTGATTTGTATTGCTGTATCTCGGGATAATGACCCATATAATACTGGTACACAAAATTATTAAACCTTCCTTCCAGGTAAAGCTTGGTGATACTCTGTATATACAAGCTCGAATCTACAGGCACAAAAACATCGGGCGAAATTCCCCCGCCGCCATAAACGGTTCTGCCACCGGTGGTAGTGAAACGTTTTCCTTTATTTACATGAAATGAATCTGCATTCAGCATCTCACCGCTGTTGTAACGATCGAGTAATTCTTCCATGTAGATCTTCTTTCCTTTATCGTAAGGTCGTTGGATGCTTCTTCCGGAAGGTGTAAAATACCTTGCTACCGTTAACCTGATGGCGGAACCATCGCTCAATCCGTATTGCTCCTGCACCAGCCCTTTACCAAACGTGCGCCGCCCTACTATCGTTGCCCGGTCATAGTCCTGCAGGGCTCCCGCAAGAATCTCGCTGGCACTTGCCGACAGTTCATCTACTAATACCACCAGCTTGCCTTTCTCAAACACACCCTCTTTGCCAGCATGGTATTCTCTTTTGCTGGTATTGGTGCCTTGTGTGTAAACAATCAGTTTATCGCCATCTAAAAATTCATCTGCAATGTTGGTAGCCTGGCTCACCAAACCACCTCCATTACCCCGTATGTCTAACACCAGGGCCTTCATACCTTTTCCCTGCAAGTTTTCCATGGCGCCCATGAACTCGC